>NZ_JAGPUP010000379.1:0-5255 GCF_018069605.1 Microvirga sp. HBU67558
CCACTCGCGCCACCCTCGATCATCCTGAAGGCTCGCAGCGCAAGCTGCGGGCCCACAGGTGCTGGCTCTTTGACATCACCACAGATCAAGCACCCGCACCGCAGCGTGACGCTCCCCCGTCCCGCCACCCTGCCACGTCATGGCCGGCCCTGTGCCGGCCATCCCGATCCGGAAAAGGCCCTCACCTCAAGCAATCGAGATCACCGGGACAAGCCCGGTGATGACGTGGTGGCTGGCCGGCACAGGCGGAGGATGGGATCACGGGAGGGCGCCGTCCCATGACCGGAGGCCTGTGAGTGTGGGACCAGCGATTGCGACGACTGCCGCGCAGCCTTGCCGTCATTTGACAAAGCACGCCGGGTGTAGGAGCCTCCCCGGGTCATGTTGAGCTTCTTAACGCACCGTCGCGGCCTGCATCGGGCAGGCAACCTCATCGCGGGCCATTAGCCCCGAGCTCAACGCGCGTCGGCGTTCCGGGCTCGGGGCGCTTCAAGACAGCTGCGCATCCGGACATCCTGTGAGGCAGAACGCCGGCTCCTCCGGCGCCACGCCGCGTCATCGCCGTTCAGGTCCTGGATCCCGTTGAAAAGCAGAATCCCGTCCGCGCCGCCAGTCACCAGGGCTCCTCGTCGTGGCGCGCCGTGACGGCCTCCACCCACACGACGCGCCATGCCCCTCACCAGCCAACGGGATCCCTGATCCCGGCTCCGCCGCAGCATCCCGCTCTGCGGCATCCTCAAATCCAGGAGACACCCATGACCAGAAAAGCATCAGCCGGCGCAAAGCCGCGGATCACCCTGACCTCGTCCGATTTTGAGAAGCTGTCGACCCTCGCCGAGGCGGCCAAGCACACCATGCCGGAGGTGGCACGGGACCTGAGCGCGGAGCTCGACCGGGCACATGTTCTTGCGGAAGGGAGGCTCCGCCCCGACGCGGTTCATATGGGCTGCACGGTCGATTTCCGGGACGACACGACCGGGCGGGTGCAGACCGTCACCCTGGCCTATCCGCATGAAGCGGACATCGCGAAGGGGAGGATCTCGGTGCTGACGCCGATCGGAACCGCCCTGATCGGCCTGCCCGTCGGGCAGTCCATCGGCTGGACGACGCGCACGGGCGAATCGCGGCGCCTGACGGTGCTGCAGGTCGCAAACCCCGGCGTGGCGGAGGCCGTCCCGGAGCGGGAGGCCATCTGACCCGGGCAGGGACGACAACCGGACTAGGCCCTCAGCAGGATCGCCGTCGCATCGTCGCTCGCCTTGAACCGGGGATAAAGCCGGCCGTCCGGATCGCGCTCCGTCTCGATCTCGCGCGCCAGGGTCACCAGAGGTTCCAGTCCGGCCGACAGGGCGGCCGCCATGAGGGCCGTTGCGTCCATGGCCCGATAAAGATCGACGAGGGCCGAAAACCCGTCCGAGGCCAGGAGGATCGCGGTGCCGTCGCGGCACGGCGCCGTCTCGTGCCGCAGCCGGTCGGCGGCGTCAGGATTGAAGCTCAGAAGAGCGGCCGGGATGCCGCTCTTCCGCTGCCGCTCCCGACGCTCGCCGAGCCACGCGAGGAAAACGGGCTCATCGAGGATGGCCGTGGGGCGGGATCCCGCCTGCCCGATCAGCTCCGCCGCCTTGGACGATTCGGCAGCGCGCAGGCCGGGAGCGTCGCCAAACGTCGCGACGGAGCCGTCGGGCTGCCGGACATAGGCCGTGGTGTCGCCGAAGGTCCAGGCGTCGAGAACGTCGCCCCTGCGGCGAACCAGGGTCATGGCCCCAAGCGGCCAGGTGATGAAATCCTCGTGCCGCTCCCTGGGCGCAACCGCCCGGTAGGCGGTGCGCGCCTCCTCCATCACGTGGCGCAGGAGGGCCACGCCGTCCTGGGCGTGCGGGGCGAGGTTCGAGAGACGCTCGTCGGCGAACGTCGCCAGCCACGCGGCGTCGCTCGTCCCGCGCATGACGGGCGTCGTGCCCGGAAAGATCGAGGTGTCGATCACCCAGGCCCAATCTCCCGAGACGCCGCAGATATCCTCGTTGGGCTTGGCCGGGTGGCCCGGCCGGCTGATCCGATCCATAACCGTGAACATCGTCGCATCGCCCCTCGTCAAACCGGTTCGATCACCCCATAAAGCAAAGCTTGCAGGAAGGTCCAGCCGATGCTTCTCGACTACATCTCCGCTGCCCTCGTGACTCTTCTCGTCACCCTCGACCCGGTGGCGCTGGCGCCGATCTTCGTGTCGCTGACGCGGGGAATGAACGCCGCGGAGCGCCGCCGCGTTTCCGTGCGCGCCTGCCTGATCGCCTTCGGCATCCTGGCCTTCTTCGGCCTCGGCGGCGAGGTTCTGCTGCGGCTCTTGGGCGTCGGCATCCCGGCCTTCCGCATCTCCGGCGGCCTTCTGCTGTTCTGGATCGCGTTCGAGATGGTGTTCGAACGCCGCAACGAGCGCAAGCAGCACACGGCCGACATCGCCATCACCGAGGACCACATCCGCAATGTCGCGGCCTTCCCGCTCGCCATCCCGCTGATGGCCGGCCCGGGCGCCATCACGGCCGTGATCCTGCTCGCCGGACGGGCGGACGGCAACTTCGTCTATCTGACGGCGCTGCTGATCCTGATTGCCCTTGGCATCCTGAGCTGCCTCGTGGTGTTCTCCGCGGCCGACCGCGTCTCCCGCTGGCTCGGCGTCACCGGCAACGTGGTGCTGACGCGCCTCCTCGGGGTGATCCTCGCCGGGCTGGCGGTGCAGTTCATCATCGACGGCGTGCTGGCGCTGCTCCGCCAGCAGCCCTAGAGCACCGGACCCGGTTTTAGGCCCGATGCTCCGCTCGTTGGAAAGCGCATCTCAGGACGGGGACGCGAACGGCGCGAATTCACGAGCCACGTGCTCGTAGACGGCGCGCTTGAACGGAACCACCAGTCCGGCAGCCGCTCGAGCCGTTCCCAGCGCCAGGCGCTGAATTCCGGTACGGCGCCGCCCCGGATGCCCCCGACCTCGATCTCGTCGTCGGTGCCCGCGAACCGGAAGGCGGCCCAGCGCTGGCTCTGGCCGCGGAACGGGGACAGGCGGTGCGGCGGCCCGGCATAGGGCGGAAAATCATAAGCGACCCACTCGGGCGTCAGCCCGAGCAGGCTTGCGTTCGTGACGCTCGTCTCCTCCCAGAGTTCCCGCCTCGCCGCCGCCAGAACGTCCTCGCCGTCGTCGACGCCGCCCTGCGGCATCTGCCAGTCGTGTCCCGGCGCGATGATCTCGGGCCCGTCGTCGCGCAGGCGCCTGGCGATCAGGACCAGGCCGTCCCCGTTGAACAGCGCGATGCCCACGTTAGGCCGGTAGCGTGCCTGGGACACGGGCTCAGCCCAGGGTTTCGAGGAGGCGCGTCATGAGCTTCTGGCGCGGCGCGATCGACGAGATCAGGCCGTATTCCTGGAGGGTGTGCGCCCCGTCGCCGTCGATCCCGAGCCCGTCGAGGGTCGGAATGCCCAGGGCCGCAGTGAAATTGCCGTCCGAACCGCCGCCCACGCGCGGTGCCGACACGAGGTCGAAGCCGATTTCGGCGGCCAGGGACTTGGCGTGGTCGAACAGCCTCGACGTCGCCTCGGACCGCTCGTAAGGCGGCCGGTTCATGCCGCCGGTCACGGTGAGCTTGAAGTCCGGGCTGGACGGCTTCAGCCCGAGGATGGCGGCCGTCACGGACTCTCCGTCGGCCACGGTCTCGACCCGCAGATCCACCTGGAAGCGGCAATGCTGCGGAATCGTGTTCACCGCCGTGCCGCCCGACACCATGCCGACCGTTGTGGTGATGCCGCGCCCGTAATCGGTCAGGGCCTCGATGGCCAGGATCTGGCGGGCGGCCTCATAGACGGCGTTGCGCCCGTCCTTGTGGCGCGAGCCCGCATGGGCGGGGCGTCCCTCCACATGCACGTCGAAGCGCCCTACTCCCTTGCGGGCCGTCACGATTTGGCCGCCGTCGCGGGCAGGCTCCGTCACGAGCACAGCGGCCGAGCGGCGGCCGAGATCCTCGATCATCGGTCGGGTGATCGGCGAGCCGATCTCCTCGTCGGGCGTGACCAGGAACACCATGGGCCGTGCCGCGCTGCCCCGGCGGGCCACGTCCTTGAACGCCTCCAGGGCGAACCAGGCGCCGCCCTTCATGTCGTAGATGCCCGGCCCGTAGAGCCGGTCGCCCTCGACCCGCAGGGGGAGATCGGTCTCGACCGTGCCCACAGGATGCACCGTATCGAGATGCGACATGACCAGGATGCCCGGTTCCGACGTCTGCGGGCCGGCCCGCAGGACGAGAACATCCCCCAGGCCCTGCTCGCCGGCGATGCGCTCGACGGCCACCGGCGCGTCCCGCATCTGGGCGACCACGAGGTCCATCATCAGGTTGACCCCGGCCCGGTCGTGGGTCGGGCTCTCGGTGCGGATCCAGGTGAAGAGCGTGTCGAGGGACGGTGAGGAGAGGCTCATGATATCTTCGTTCTGAATGATGGTCGCGCTGGCTAACCACTCCTCGCCCGAAACATCAAGCCCGAGATGGTCCCAGCCGGGCGCGAGGCGAGCCTGAGCGAAGGCCATATGCCGCAAGCACGTGATCCACTGCCTCGGCTCGTGAGAGGAATTCTCAGTGCTGCGCCACGTTCAGCGGGATCGACAGCAACACCTTGCCCGACTCGTCGACGACCTCGAGCTGCCACCCGCTCCAGTCGACCTCGTCCGCCTCGCCTTCCTGTCTCAGTTCCTGGATGGCCTTGAGCGCCTGATAATGAGCCGCTTCCACATCCGAGACCTCGATCCCAGCCTCGTCGATGATCCGTTCGTGCATGTGCACAAGGTGAAAGTAGCAGTGCACGACAGGAAACCCTGGAAATTTCACTCAACCGACGAGCTTCAGCAGCACCCGGAATCTACCCTTAGATGAGCAGCTTCCATACTATGACGCAAGGTAAGTTTTCAGCATGGCATCGACTTAAAGCTCCAGCGTCAGGACCCGACCGAGGCCGGAGAGGGCACGACATTGCGCCAATCTCCGGCTCGCGGGAGGTTGGGCCGTATTTTCGGACGGCCTTTCCTGCCCGAGTGGCAAATCCCTAGAACGGGATGTCGTCGTCGAGGTCGCTGTAGCGCGAGCCGCCTCCGCCACCGCCGCCGCCATTGCCACCCCCGGAGAAGGAGGGAGCCGGTCTGCGCTCCGTGGGGGAGGCTCGTCCGAAGTCGCCGCCGCGGCTGATCTGGCCCGGCTCGTCGTCGCCGAACTCCGACGCCCCGC
>NZ_JAGPUP010000380.1:0-2500 GCF_018069605.1 Microvirga sp. HBU67558
TGCTCTTTGACATTGTTGAGAGGGAAGAGAAGCGTAGGCGGCGGTGTCCTTGCGCCGGTCCTTTGGGGCCGGATGGAATGAACATCGACCTGATCTATGCTTTGGTGAGTACACCGCTTCAGTGGCAACGCTGGAGATGGAGGTGCTCTGTCAATTTGCGTAGTGACATAGTCGAGATCAAATTCTTCAACTTGAGAGTTTGATCCTGGCTCAGAACGAACGCTGGCGGCAGGCTTAACACATGCAAGTCGAACGCATCCTTCGGGGTGAGTGGCAGACGGGTGAGTAACGCGTGGGAACGTGCCCTTCAGTTCGGAATAACCCAGGGAAACTTGGGCTAATACCGGATACGTGCGAGAGCAGAAAGATTTATCGCTGAAGGATCGGCCCGCGTCTGATTAGCTAGTTGGTGAGGTAATGGCTCACCAAGGCGACGATCAGTAGCTGGTCTGAGAGGATGATCAGCCACATTGGGACTGAGACACGGCCCAAACTCCTACGGGAGGCAGCAGTGGGGAATATTGGACAATGGGCGCAAGCCTGATCCAGCCATGCCGCGTGAGTGATGAAGGCCTTAGGGTTGTAAAGCTCTTTCAGTGGGGACGATAATGACGGTACCCGCAGAAGAAGCCCCGGCTAACTTCGTGCCAGCAGCCGCGGTAATACGAAGGGGGCTAGCGTTGTTCGGAATCACTGGGCGTAAAGGGCGCGTAGGCGGCTTTGTAAGTCGGGGGTGAAAGCCTGTGGCTCAACCACAGAATTGCCTTCGATACTGCATGGCTTGAGACCGGAAGAGGTTAGTGGAACTGCGAGTGTAGAGGTGAAATTCGTAGATATTCGCAAGAACACCAGTGGCGAAGGCGGCTGACTGGTCCGGTTCTGACGCTGAGGCGCGAAAGCGTGGGGAGCAAACAGGATTAGATACCCTGGTAGTCCACGCCGTAAACGATGAATGCCAGCCGTTGGCGAGCTTGCTCGTCAGTGGCGCAGCTAACGCTTTAAGCATTCCGCCTGGGGAGTACGGTCGCAAGATTAAAACTCAAAGGAATTGACGGGGGCCCGCACAAGCGGTGGAGCATGTGGTTTAATTCGAAGCAACGCGCAGAACCTTACCAGCCTTTGACATGTCCCGTATGGATCCTGGAGACAGGGTTCTTCAGTTCGGCTGGCGGGAACACAGGTGCTGCATGGCTGTCGTCAGCTCGTGTCGTGAGATGTTGGGTTAAGTCCCGCAACGAGCGCAACCCTCGCCCTTAGTTGCCATCATTCAGTTGGGCACTCTAAGGGGACTGCCGGTGATAAGCCGAGAGGAAGGTGGGGATGACGTCAAGTCCTCATGGCCCTTACGGGCTGGGCTACACACGTGCTACAATGGCGGTGACAAAGGGCAGCGAACCCGCGAGGGGGAGCTAATCCTTAAAAGCCGTCTCAGTTCAGATTGCACTCTGCAACTCGAGTGCATGAAGGCGGAATCGCTAGTAATCGTGGATCAGAACGCCACGGTGAATACGTTCCCGGGCCTTGTACACACCGCCCGTCACACCATGGGAGTTGGTCTTACCCGACGGCGCTGCGCCAACCGCAAGGGGGCAGGCGACCACGGTAGGGTCAGCGACTGGGGTGAAGTCGTAACAAGGTAGCCGTAGGGGAACCTGCGGCTGGATCACCTCCTTTCTAAGGATGTTCTCTTACTGGGGGCATCTGTTCGTCTCGAACAGGCTGTCGCTCATATCGGAACACTTGGAACAATAGGGTCAGTCAGACCCTGCTATGCGGGACGCTGCCGTCTTCGCTTCTCTTCTCAATTCCGGATACATCGGTCGAGGCTCGCGCTTCGATTGGGGCCTGTAGCTCAGGTGGTTAGAGCGCACCCCTGATAAGGGTGAGGTCGGACGTTCGAGTCGTCCCAGGCCCACCATCTTATCTTGACGGGGCCTTAGCTCAGCTGGGAGAGCGGTAGCTTTGCAAGCTTCAGGTCGTCGGTTCGATCCCGACAGGCTCCACCATTTTTTTATGGGTATCCGGATGTCAAAGGAATTCGCCTCCCCTGCTTTGCGGGTGAGCGCGGATGTTTGAAATCGTAAAGAGGCGGCATATTCGACCAGCGGACGACCTAGTTCCGCGAACCAGCCACGGCCCGCAGCCGTGTGCGTCGGATATGCTTGGCAAGCAAAAATCGTCTTCAACGTGTGACGCGTTGAAGACAGGTCTTTCTTGAAGGTCATGTCCGGTCTTTGCCGAGCGGACATTGATCATGAGAGTAATCAAGTGTCGTAAGAGCATCTGGTGGATGCCTTGGCGCTGAGAGGCGATGAAGGACGTGGTACGCTGCGATAAGTCTTGGGGAGCTGCGAACGAGCTTTGATCCAGGAATCTCCGAATGGGGAAACCCCCCTTCGATCCTTTGTCTTGTGACGTCATTGGAAACAGTGCTGTTGCAAGACGGAGGATCAGATGAAGGGATTAGGCCCTGAATACATAGGGGTTTAAGGCGAACCCG
>NZ_JAGPUP010000381.1:0-5588 GCF_018069605.1 Microvirga sp. HBU67558
GCTGCTTCCGTCATGCTCCTCGTCCGCCGCTTGGGACGGTGTTCATGATTTACGGGACGGACTCTAAGGCGATCATCGAAACTCCGGAGGAGCTCTACGAGAGCGCCCCCTGCGGCTACCTCTCGACCCTGCCGGATGGCACCATCATCAGAGCCAACCAAACTTGCCTCACCTGGATTGGTATGGAGCGGCAGGACCTGGTCGGCAACAAGTGCTTCCAGGAACTTCTGAGCATCGGCGACAGGATCTTCTACGACACCCATTTCGCGCCGCTCCTGCGGATGCAGGGATTTGTGAACGAGATTGCCTTCGATCTGATCGGCGCCGACGGACGTGCCTTGCCGGTTCTTGCCAATGCTGTCCAGAAGCGGGACGCAGCTGGGAAGCCTGTCGTCAACCGCATCACCCTCTTCAATGCCACTGACCGGCGACAATACGAGCGAGAGCTGCTTCTCGCGCGCCAAAAGGCCGAGCAGACCGCCGAGGACCTCAAGCGCCTGAACGAGACCTTGGAGGAGAGGGTGGCCCAAGAGGTCGCTGAGCGCCTGAAAGCCGAGGCGGCGATGCGCCAATCCCAGAAGATGGAGGCGGTAGGCCAGCTCACCGGGGGCGTGGCGCACGACTTCAACAACCTGCTCACGGTCATCAAATCGTCGACCGATCTCCTCAAGCGTCCGAATTTGTCAGAGGAGCGGCGGGCCCGCTATGTCGCCGCGATCTCTGATACCGTGGATCGGGCCGCCAAGCTCACGAGCCAGCTTCTCGCCTTTGCCCGGCGCCAAGCGCTCAAGCCTGAGACCTTCGATGCGGGGCAGTCCGTTCGGATGCTCAGCGATATGGTCCGTACGCTGACCGGGACACGGATCCAGATCATCACCTACCTTCCCGACAAGCCGTGTTTCATCAGCGCCGATCCGAGTCAGTTCGACACAGCGCTGATCAACATCGTGGTCAACGCGCGTGACGCAATGGACAGTGAGGGCCAGATCACGATCACCGTGTGGCCGGCCGAGACAATGCCTGCCGTCCGCCGACACGCGGCGGTCAAGGCGCCTTATGTGGCCATTTCGGTCTCCGACACGGGTTCAGGCATCCCGGCGGATCAGATTGATCAGATCTTCGAGCCGTTTTTCACCACGAAGGGCGTCGGCCACGGCACTGGCCTCGGATTGTCCCAGGTGTTCGGGTTCGTTAAGCAGTCAGGTGGGCAGGTCATTGTCGAGAGCGAGGTTGGCCAGGGCACTACATTCACACTGTACCTGCCCCGGGTCATAGCCCCTCTCGGAGTGGCCCCTCCAGAGGAGGAGACCACCGAAGACGGGTACGGTACCTGCGTGCTGGTGGTCGAGGACAACCGCGACGTTGGCACCTTCGTGACGCAGACGCTGGCAGAGTTGGGCTATCGCACCAAGTGGGTCGAGAGTGCACAGGCGGCGCTCGATGAGTTGGCGACATCTCCCGGCGCCCATGACATCGTGTTCTCGGACGTGGTGATGCCGGGCATGAACGGTGTGGAGTTGGCGCGCCACGTGCAACGGCTCTATCCCGACCTGCCGCTGGTGCTGACGAGCGGGTACAGCCACGTGCTTGCTGAGGGAGGGCACGGGTTCGAGCTGCTGCAGAAGCCCTATTCCGTTGAGGCCCTATCCCGCGTGCTTCGCAAGGCGTCCCACAAAGTGCATAAGCGGACACAGGCCGAATAGCGAATTACACGTGGCACTGTCTCTCCAGCTTTGCACCTGCGACGCAGGTTAGTCACTTTGTTTGGCCGCGATCCAGATGGTGTGTCTTGCGCCCCCGCGTGTTCCGTTTGCGCGAGCGCTGACCTCATCCACACCAAATCCCGCCTTACGCAGACGCTGGGTGAATGCGCTATTCGGGGCCGATGACCAAACGGCAAGGACCCCACCAGGAGTCAGTGCTGTCCGTGCGGAGCTAAGCCCCGACAAGTCGTAGAGGCTGTCATTGGCCTTGCGTGTCAGTCCCTCGGGTCCGTTGTCGACATCCAACAGGATCCCATCGTAAGCCGACCGGCTCGATCTGATCAGACCGCCAACATCCCCTTCGTGGATGCTGACGCGGGGATCGGTAAGGCTGTCGCCGAACACCTCGGCCATGGGGCCGCGGGCCCATGCCACGACGGCGGGTACCAGTTCAGCCACAGTGACCTGAGCATCGGGTCCCAATTCGGCAAGCGCAGCGCGGAGCGTGAAGCCCATCCCCAACCCACCGATCAGGATCTGTGGTCGGTCGCGGCCCCGAAGTCTCAGGCAAGACAGTCTAGCGAGCGCCTCTTCGGAACCACTAAGGCGGCTGTTCATCAACTCGTTGCTGCCCAACATGATGGAGAACTCCGCCCCACGCTTCTTGAGGCGCAATTCGCCTCCGTCGCTCGGGACTTTTGCCGTGTCGAGTAAGACCCAAGGAATCATAAAAAGCTCTTCGAACAGCATTCCCCTTTTCAAGGGACCATGCACAACAGAATGCATTTAGTCGAGAACGCCGATCAATGACTGCACGCTCGTCCAAGCCCTTGGTCCGCGCGTCACATTCTCTTGCTCATGATGGTCTCCAAATAGATACCGTTCATGCGACGTCTCTAGATGTAAGTGCTACTTCCGTGCTTTGCGGGCCGCGTAGCGGGCATCACGGGCAGCCTTGCGTTCGGCCTCTAGCCGGGTCTCGTTCACTGCCTTTTCGGCGGCTGCGCGCTTTTCCTGCTCCGCTTGTTCTGCCGCAAGAGCCTCCCGCTCCGCGGCAAGGCGGGCCTCGTCGGCTACGCGCTGAGCGTTCTCGGCACGGCGCTGGGCTTCCCGCTCGGCGTGGCGAACATCCCGCGCGGCACTCACGGCTGCCCGGGCAGCCCGCTGCTCCGCAACACCAGGATCATCTGGGCCGGGCCGTTGACGGAACTTGGCGGCCATAGCCTGCTTTGCGTCTCTGGCGGCACTCAGCCGGTCGCTAAAATTTTTCTGCTTCATTCAGTTCATGGATCTCAATACGGGTGCTTTGTCTGATCCGTGCCGGCTATCGGACACGTCTGATGCTGGTGATGGTGCCCTCTGGCAGGGAGCCTTGCTCTTGCTGGGCTTGGGCAATCACTCCGATGGCCCAAGTATCGTTCGCCTTTGCTGGATCGTCGATCCACAGATAGGCCGTGCGACCATCGTCATAGTTCACCATGAACATGACGGACTTCGCAGGAGGGGCTTTTCGAAACGTGTACATTACGTCCTCGTCAGCTCGACCATCGGCCGAGGGAGCTTTGCAAAGAAAAAGCCGCTCCACCCGGGAGCGGCTTCGAAGAGGCGCTTACGATGTGCGCCCGATCATCCTTAGGCGTTCTGGATGTTGTTGACGGCGATCTTGCCGGAGCGGCGGTCCTCAGCCGTATCGAAGGAGACCTTCTGACCTTCGACAAGATTGCGCATGCCGGCGCGCTCGAGAGCGGTGGCGTGGACGAACACGTCCTTGCTGCCATCATCCGGCTGGATGAAGCCGAAGCCCTTCATGTCGTTGTAGAATTTCACAGTGCCCATGATCATGGGAATAACCTTTCGCGGTTGATGCGGATGCACGTGAGTGAAGGCACGCGAAGCGTGACCTCACCTCGGTTCGTCGATGGTTTGGAGAGAGCGTCTGAACGTGCGCCTGGCAATGCCAACAGCGAAACGGCCCGATTGTCCGGCCAAAGTCGATAATGAGGATATAAGGCGTAATCAAATTATTACAAGAGGACAGGACAGTATTGCCCGCAGAACAGGGGCAGAAGAATTTGCTTCCCTATCTTGCGTTCCCATAACGCGAATAAACTATCCGATGCGGAGCCTAGGATCGTCCGGTCTCACCGCGAATGACGACGATCGCGGGCAGGGATTGCACTGCGCTAGGGACCAGCCAGGGCTAGCTCAGCTCCCCAAGCGGTGGAGGGCGGTTCAGGCTAGACGGGGGATCGCGTGATCTTCTTGATCAGAATGCGGGGCCGGCCGGCCTTCTCTGCGATGGCGTTGTCCTGCTCCTCAATGGCTTTCCGGGCCGGCTCATCGCCGTCGAGCCCGCCAACGAGGGAGCGCGGGACACGCCGGTTCGAGCTACGGGAGCCATCCTCGTAGAGAACGTCGAAGAGAGCATAGCCAGTCTCTTGGGGCTTTGACTTCTTGCGGGCCAATGTTCGCGTTCCTTTGCATAACTGGAGGCACGAGATGCCCATAGGCTAAAACGCAGAGGCCGCTCCAAGTCGGAGCGGCCTCTCTTGCGCAATGCATGACGAGAGGGTTTGATCAAGCTGTCTTCAGGTTCGAGGCTGACTCCTTGCCGGTGCGGCGGTCGGACTCGATCTCGTAGGAGACCTTCTGACCTTCAGCCAGACCACGCAGACCGGCGCGTTCCAGCGCGGATGCGTGGACGAAGACGTCCTTGCCGCCGCTGTCAGGCTGAATGAAGCCATAGCCTTTTGTTTCGTTGTACCACTTCACCGTACCTGTCGCCATGGGAGCTCCTTTTCCCGATTGATGAGCAACCTAAGCCAAGGCGCTGACGCATCTTGGCTGGATGAGTATCGATACTTGGGGAGATCGCCCGTGCAGATGCACGGTAAGGCACAGCAGCTCAGTCGTCGGCCAGTCTCGATCTCGGGACAATAGAATGGCTTCGTAGGCGTTACAAGCCGGTGATCCGATGTCCCTACATCTACCGCCAAGCTGTAGACTGCCGGAAAGCTGGCGGATCGCACGAGGCAGACCTTAACCTGAGTTCCGCATTGGCGGCGTAAGGGGGACCTCTACACGCCGGTGCTTAAAGACCATGTCCAACCCAAAACCGATTATCCGCCCGATGCCGAGCCGTGGCGTGTACTTCTGCCAGACACAGCTGTATCGATCAGATGGGCCAGTCGTTACGTGGGAACCTCGTAAAATACTCCGAGTTCAATAAACTTACGGTGCGCTGACGCGACCATCACAACTCTGGCGTCTAAGACACAGGCTCTCTCTTCGAGAGCATAAGCTGTGTCCCAAGGAGTCCATGCCTGAATGACCACGAAGAACAATGCTCTTTCCTTTGAGATTGGTGAAACGGTCGTGTACCCGGCCCATGGTGTGGGTGTGATCACGGCGGTCGAAGAGCAAGAGGTCGCCGGGTTCAAGCTTGAGCTTTTTGTGATTACCTTCGACAAGGACCGCCTTACCCTTCGCATTCCCCTGACCAAAGCCAAGAGCAGCGGCATGAGAAAGCTGTCGGAACCTGCTGTGGTGAAGCAGGCGCTCGACCTCCTGAGCGGGAAGGCAATGGCCAAGCGCGGCATGTGGAACCGGCGCTCGAACGACCTTCAGGAGCGCATCGGGACCGGGCAACTGACAGCCATTGCTGAAGTTTTGCGGGATCTCAACCGTGGCTCAGAGCAGCAGGAGGCTTCCTACAGCGAGCAGCAGATCTTCGAAGGCGCTCTGGACTTCATGATCAGGGAGGTAGCAGCATCCAGCCGGCTGACCCAGACCGAAGCTCGCAAGTTGATCGAACAGAGCCTGGCCAAAGCTCCTCACCTCAACAAGGCTGAGACCCTGGCCGAAGAACCGGAGGGGCCCGATGAC
>NZ_JAGPUP010000382.1:0-5667 GCF_018069605.1 Microvirga sp. HBU67558
CTGGACGTTGTGCTCATGTCCGAGACCCTGCCATAGGCCCCGGATCTTGCCAACTTGACAGTACCCTTTTGGGGTTTGTCGTTCCTTTGGCTCATTGGGAGAGCTTCCTGATCCTTTAAGCCACCTTGGTGTCGCCCTGAGCGGCTCTGGCCTTGGCGGCGGCTTCGGCCTGCTGCCGCACGCGTAGATCGGACAGCTGTTGCCGCAGGTCCTGGTACAGCGGGCGGAACGCCGGGCCGCTGGCCTCGACGATGTCGGCCAGGATGTGCACTGCCCGGACGAGCTGCTCCTCAATGACTGGGCCGTGGTCGCGCTGATGCGATTCGCTCATGTGCCGTCTCCTTCCGTGGAGCGGGCACAGTGCGCCGAGGATCTTGCTAGCAGGTTAAGCTTGCGCGAGGCTTGCCACAGCGTCCACATGCTGGCGCCCGGACCGCTGCTGCCCTAGCATTGCCGCAAATCAGCTATCTGGCAGTCGCGCTCCTCCGGTCAGTTAAGAACCACATCTAATATTGAACAATGAATCCCTTACACCGACACGTCGTCATCGACGTCGAAACCGCCCAATCGTACGATCACGTCATTGAAATCGCCGCTGTTGAGGTCATTGGCGGGACGATCTCCCCGCGCTCGTTTATCCGGAGGGTCAAGCCACGCTCAGCCATGAGCCCGTTCTGCTATGCGGTGCATCGAATTTCGCTGGCTGATCTAGAAAATGAGCCTCACTTTGAGGAAGTTGTTCACGACCTCATGGAGTTTGTGGGTGATGATACGATTGTCGCTCACAACTATGCCTACGAATACAACACTCTCAAACGAGAGTTCGAGCGTGCATTACAACCGAGTTATCCCCGAGATCGCTTCTTCTGCACCATGGCTCTGGCGAAGCGTTCGGGTTTGCCCGGCAAACTTCGCCATGCTTGTTCACAAGCAGGCATCAGCGTTGCTCACCTGCGTGACGCGCACGATGCGTTGAACGACGCCCTGTTGGCAGCCCATTTGTTTCTGAAACTCACCCCGGCGGTGCGGCTCTGACAAAAGGGCTGTTGCACAGAATGTGAAACCCTCACGCAATCTTCGTCTGACAATCTTCCTGCAGGGGTGAGGGGAAGGTTATGTGCAAGCGACAGATCGACAGGCGGCAGACGCCGCCAGCGCCATCCAATGACAATGGGCCGAGGGTTGTGCCCGGTCCGACGGGCCAGAGGCCTGCCTTCCTGCAGCCCGGTATCCTATCGGTCGTCCTGGAGCGAACCGACCGTGTCAGGCTGGATTTCGTGGCAGATGGCGTGGTGACGATCCAGGGACAGGGTGCAAGGGCGGAAAAAGAGAAGCGCCCGTCGTTTCAGCGGGCGCTTTAAGGATCCGGCCGTAGGGGCAGATAGACCGGTTCTGGCCACTCAATCAGGTTCGTTCGCCGCAGTCTGTCGGGAAAAAGACAATTCTCGTAAAAAGTTTCGCCGGGCGTATCGCGAGTAGGCGGCCCATAAAATTGCCACGGTTGAACGGCCAAGGTTGGCTTGTGCGGTTTCAGCCTCCTTGAGCCGCATACGCCCTGGTCGAGGATCCACCCGATTTCCTTGGCCGGGGCTCCAACCGCCCTCAGCCGGAGGTCTGATCGGACCCCTCGGTGAGGGCGTTTTGCTGTCCGCCGAGCGATAAAGGCTCTGTTAACCATCCTCAGCCACGATTCTTTGCCTGATCAAGTCTGGGGGAAATGGCATGAATGTCGTGGTTTTTGCGTCCCGCAAGGGCGGTTCTGGAAAGAGCACTCTGGCCGCGCAACTGGGGAGCTACATGGCTGAGAATTCTCGGCCGACGCTCCTGATTGACGCGGATCCGCAGGGGTCTCTGGCCCTTTGGCACCGGGTCCGGGGCACACGGGATCTTGGGCTTCACATCGGCACCAAGCATCTTGCGGCCACCCTGACGAAGGCGCGGCGCGCCGGGGCCGAATGGGTTTTGATCGACACGCCGCCCAATGCAGAGACTCCCGTCGCCGAGGCGATCTGGCACGCGGATCTCGTGGTGATCCCGATGCGCCCGGGGCTGTTCGATGTCGATGCTGTTCAAGCCACGATCAAGGTTTGCCGTGAACTCAAGAAGCCTTATGCGGTGGTGATCAACGCTGCGCCGGCCAAGAACGGCTCGGAGGATCCGATGGTGGCGGATGCCAGAGGAGCGATGCAGGCGCTCGACGTTCCCACATGGTCGGGTCAGATCACCCATCGCCCTGAGTTGTCGCTTTCCCTGGCCCATGGAGCCGGTGTTGGCGAGTTCAGTGCCGGGTCAGCGGAATCGGAGGAGATCGGCAGCCTCTGGCGGGCGCTCACAAGGAGCTTTGACGCTATGAAGGAGATGTCGGGCACCCAGGCTCAATCGGCCTGAGCGGCACGGACAAGCCAATCAGGAGCTTGGAATGGGCGCCCTTGGGGCGCTCATGTTTGTGAGCTCGCTGCTTCCAAACCGGATATCAGTAGCTACTCTAAGGCATGGCTGAGAAACTGCGCACCTCAATGGCGTTTCGAGACGCGCGAGAGCTGGGTAATTGGCTGGCGGAGCATCACGACAACAGTAGCGAGCTTTGGGTCCAGATCTTCAAGGCCGGTTCTGGCCGTCCGTCCGTGACTTGGACTGACTGTGTTGTGGAGGCGATCCGGTTCGGCTGGATCGACGGCCAGAGGCAATCGTTCGATGCCGCCTCTTTCCTCCAGCGACTTACCCCGAGGAAGCCGAGGTCAAACTGGTCAGCGAAGAACCGCGAGCATGCAACTCGGCTCATCGCGGAAGGGCTAATGGCGCCTGCTGGGCTGGCGCATGTCGATGCCGCAAAGGCAGATGGGCGCTGGGACGCCGCTTATGCAGGATCGGCGGCGATGGTGATCCCGCAAGACTTCCTCGATGCGCTGGAGACGATGCCGGAAGCCAAGGCGTTCTTCGAGACGCTCGACCGCAAAAATCTTTATCCGATCTACTATCGCCTCCAAACGGCGAAACGACCTGAGACCCGAGCGAAAAGAATGGCTCAGATCCTCGCGCAGCTTGAACGTGGCGAGCGATTTTACTGAGGTGCACACGCCTAATTTCGAGAAGGCGTTTATGGAATGGTCCGCTAGCCACTATACCAGGGATAGATGTTGTTTAGGTGCTCAACTGATCCAATGGGCTCCTTCGGCGTCGAGCCCCTCAGCGGAAGTAGGGCAAGTTTGGGTGTTCGATGACTTACGCTAGCGACGAGAACCTGGCCCGCAAACACAGAAGGATATTCACGTTTGCCTCTGTGGCTGGAGCAGCCTTCATTACCGGACTTTTCGCCTATTACGGGTCTCTGGTCTATCAGGCGCGAGGGTATGAGGGTTTTGTCCGCTTTTCTAATGCGATGATTTCGCTAGCGATCGTGCCAGCAGGAAGCGGGATTGTATGGGGATGGCGATCGGCACGTTCAAAGCGCCAGAAATGGCTCTGGCTCCTGATCACCGGCAGTGCCATCACCGGCGTCTTGGCTTGGGTCTACTACCTAAAGCCGGACATCAGATTAGCCGTTGTGCTTGTTGGTCTGATGGGAGTGGGCCTATGTGTGCTGCGCGCTTGGATGTGGTTGGCCGACAAGGCATCGAAGAAGATCGAGACACACGCAGCAAAGCGCATGGGATTAACCCCCGAACAATATGAAGCCCGCAAGCCAACTTTCCGGTTTGATCTCGGGGGATGGCCCTTTCAGAGCCAGGCCGAGGGCCAGCGTCGAGAGTACAATGGGTGGATTGTCATCGGCGGCCTGTCCTGCGCGTACGCTTTTGGAAAATGCCTTTTGATACTCACGAATTGAACTGCTGGATTCCGAGAAGGCCGTTTACGGAACCTGAGTAGACAGTTCTGGATCGGGCATGGGGATCGTGATGCCGCAATTCACAAAACAGGTCACCGGACCGAAGGTCAGGCTGCCAAACAATAGCAGCGGAGCTGCTTTGATCATTGCGCTCCTGGCACTTGTGTCCTCGGCGGGTGTCGCTGTTCTCACCGACGATTTGTTCCTGGCGCTGTTGGCCTTCGCGCCGATATCCCTTGCACTCTTGGGTCTCTATGCCGGCGTCAGGCGGATCTTTGGCTGGCCGAGGATCCCCCGGAAGCAGCTATGGGATCTATTCCCCTCCCTTCCGTTCTGGCCCTGAAGCGGCGCGCATGTCAGAACCCGTTAGACAAGTCACTGACTGCGCCCGTTAGAGATGTCACTCCCGAACGGGTTGATCAGCGTCGAACCCAATTCCTAAAGGGAAGCGTAGCGGTTAGAGTGTAGCAGGCGAGACATTCAGAGCGGTGAACTCATGAGGCTGAACCAAGTTACTGTTACGGCCGTCAACCTGGATCCAGCATGGGACTTTTATTGCACCATTGGCCTCGTTCCGATCGTCGACGCACGCCCGCACTATGCTCGGTTTTATTGTCCTGATGGGGAGAGCACATTCTCCCTGGATCAGGGAGACCAGCCGGGGCGGGGGACGACTGTCTATTTTGAGTGTGACGACTTGGATGGGACCGTCAAACGATTGAAGGCGGCAGGCCTGCAGTTTGCCTCGGAACCAGAGGACAAAAGCTGGCTCTGGCGTGAGACGGAACTCTTCGACCCATCGGGAAACCGGATCATCCTGTATCGGGCAGGTGAAAATCGCCTCAACCCGCCTTGGAGGGTTCAAACGACAACCTGATTCCGATAAGGCCGCTCATGGCATTAGGCATCAGCGTCAGTGATATAGAGATACCGAAGAATCTCTTGCCCACTGGTTCGGCTGACTTTGGTGAACACCTCCCGCCTCTGATGAACCCTCTCAGCCACCTTTTGAGAAGGCAGGTTTTCAGGGCTCGTGATGCTTACCACCCGAGGCATCTGGAGGATCTCTATCCCGAACCGGACACATGCGCGGGCGGCCTCCGTAGCCAATCCCTGATGCCAATACCCGCGCCAAAGATGGTAGCCCACCTCTGGCTCCTGGCCGGCTGGTGTGTTCTGGAGGGTGAGCCCACAATCTCCGATCAAATCGCCTGTGTCTCGGCTGATGACAGCCCAGAGGCCAAACCCGTTGTTGGCGTAGCTGTCGAAGGCAAGTTCCTGAAACCACGCCTGGGTCTCAGGATACGTTTTCGGCGCGGGATAGAACTGCATGCACTCCCGGTCGCCATAAGTGCGATAGAGGTCAGGGAGGTCGGCCGGGGTGATTTCTCTGAGAATTAGTCGCGGAGTGGACAGGATCTCACGCATCTCGAAACCTACTTGGATCAGGATCGCGATTGTAATTCGCAGAATGCCCTTTCTGGAATGCGAGTGACCGCGATAAAAAACCTACAATGTTGACTGTCATCCACCTCAACGGCCCAATCAACAGCGGTAAATCCTCGGTCGGCCGGGCCCTGGCAGATCTTCTGCCTAATGCCGTCTTCATTGATGGCGACGATCACGACGCTCCGGATGATGCCCCTCTCGGTACGAGGATCCAGGTCGCCTTGCGGCGTATCGAGACCCAGATTGCGGAGGCCACAGGGGAGTATCTGATTGTGGCTTATCCTCTGGATCAGGCACACTATAGCCAGCTCCAAGCTGCTTCAGAAAGGTACTGTCAAGTTGGCAAGATCCGGGGCCTATGGCAGGGTCTCGGACATGAGCACAACGTCCAG
>NZ_JAGPUP010000383.1:0-5740 GCF_018069605.1 Microvirga sp. HBU67558
CGCCACGTCGTCGAAGGTGACGCGGCCATGCGCCTCGGTCAGGAGCTTCGCCTTGGACTTGCCGATGGACATCAGCCCGCCACCGCCCTGCTTGTTCATGGCGTTACGGGACATCCAGAGCACGAGACCGATCATCAGGGCAAAAGGCAGCAGTGACAGCAGCAGGCCGCCGAGCAGGCTCGGCTGCGGCGGCGGCTCGGCCTTGATGACGACACCCTTCTGCTGGAGTTGCGCGATCAGACCGGCGCCTTGCGGGACATAGGTCGTGACACGGCTGCCTGTCGAGCGTTCGGCAATGACTTCCTGCCCCTGGATGGTGGCCGAGCGGATCTCGCCCTGGTCGACGGCCGTAACAAAGGCGGAGTAGGGCAATTGTTCAGACTGAGGTGCCGACGTGTTCTGGAAGTAGAAAAGCGACAGCAAGGTCACAGCCGCAGCCACTATCGCAAGATTGCGGAAGTTTGGCGCAGCATTCGGGTTGTTCATTGCAATGCTTTCTGAACGATAGTGAGGCAGGTTGATGCGCACCCGTCAGGTGTGCGTGTCATCGCTGTTAGCGGTTTGGTACTGGATGCGCCTTGTCCAAGTGATAGCGTAGCAGATCCATGTTCCGCAGGTTCGAACGGTAGAACACGTCGCCGACCCAACCCACGAGCGGGATGGCACTGATCACGAAGTCGACACCGACATTGCCCACCATGCGCAGGAGCGTCGACATGGGCACCCCCAGGCGGCGCGCTTCCCAGATCAGATAAGCCGACATGCCTTTCGATGTGAGTGTGCCGACGCCCGGGATCAGGTTCAGCAGCGCATCGGCGCCGAAGCGGATGTTGGTTCCTGGCACGCGAACCGCGCTGTCGAGGAGCCGCGCGAGCGCGTCGAGGCGTGCGCGGGTTTCGGCCACACGGAGCGATGTGTCGGTGAAAGGGGAGGTATATGAGTAAGACGTCACAGTCTTCTCCCAGATGCGGAGCCGTTCTAATGCTCCTCAGGTGAGAGAGTCCGACATCGCAGCCTGACGAAGACTGCCAGAGGGGCCCGGACCCCGGTAAAGATAACGTGGGGGTGGAAAGCCCTGGATTCAAGTTCGGGCTACCAGCCTTGGAGCCTGGGATAGATTATCATTCGCGGAGGCCTATGACCGTGTAATCGGCATCGATGACACTACCCTTCGACCGCTGCTGCGCTTGGCGCAGCCTGCGGCAGAGGAAAAAGGACAATGCGATGCCGCCGGCGATCATCAGAGGCAGGACAACAAACAATCCAACGAGCGTGATGGCGAGAAGAGCCAGCGCAGCCGTAATCAACACGGCAAATCGGAGCATCGTGCTCCATGCCCAGCCTATGCCAGCCCTGTTGGAGTGCGACGCGTCGACTATTCGCATGATTGTCCCCGTTGCAACGCAACGCTGCCCGAGCGGCTTTCGATTAGTTTCACGTCTGGTATACGAAGCAACTCAGTAGTTTAATCCGGCTCACTGTACAGAAAGGTAGCATCCAGCCTGATGCGACTGGGAATTGTGCGTTAAGCTGAAGCGTGTGACTACCGAGGGGTACGGGCGAAACTGTCAGAGGGCCTCTGAGTGCTTTGGAGGACCGGCGAAGCTTCCATGATCTTTGTTCAGCGCATTTTGTTTGTAGCCGCAAAGTCAAAATATCCCAACCCGTAGATATGAAGTATCATACTAAATGCTATGAGTCTTCCATCCATCCCAGCTGCAGCGGACACTTTATGGCGAGTTGTTGCTAAGCGGCAGCTCGGACTACTCTCAGAACAACGATCACGGCGATCCATGCTCGCTGCTCATCTTCATCGGGAACGCAACGGGTCAACTGATGCAGTTACGTTTTGTACGATGTAAAAGCTCGTTTGACTTTATTCGACAGCGATCACCTTGAGAGCCCGCCTGACAGCGACACGGGCTGCCTCAACGTGACCGGCGGCCAGCAGTTCGTCGACAATTCTGAGCGCCATGACAGCATCGGGCCGCTGGGCCGCGTCCGAAAGGAGTGCAGTCGCGCCGTAGGCCCCTGCAGGGTTGGCAAGATCGTCGCTCTGGCCCGTCAGATACGACGGGCTACACTTGAGCACGGTAGCCAAGCTCGCCACCGCATCCTCACCTGGATGTTGGGAGCGACCGGTAATGATGTCCTGAATGAATCCCGCCTCCAGACCCGCTTCGAGAGAGGCGCGACGCCATGAGATCTTGAGCGCAGAAACCCGTTCTCCGATGCGCTCTTTGAGGATCGCGTTCACACTGGGCTCCTTGGGGGCAGACGTGACAAAAAGGCGGGAGGCGGTCCATCGACGCTCTTCCCACCTCCCTTTTGGCTTTAGCTATCGTTGACCGAGCATGGTTAATAGAAGACTAATCCGCTGGCTGATGAGGTCTCCATAACGTCAACGGACCTTATCAATCATAGACAGTCCACTAATATTTCAATTCGATCAGCCGGCGAGGGTGGCTCACATCGCTCCCGCCGCGACAAGGATCGCTTCGATCTCCCTGTAGCCGCGACTGCGCACGTGCTGCAGCGGCTTTATGCCATCTCGATCCGCCAAGTTGATGTCGGCACCTGCCTTCACCAAAAGGTCGACGATCTGCTGATGACATTCGCCCCCGTCACCCAGAATGATGGCCTCCAGCAAAGCCGTCCACCCGAGATTGTTGACGTGGTCCAGATCGACGCCCGCCTCGATCAAAGTGCGGACAGTGTCGACATGGCCACGCTCCGCGGCTGGGATGAGAGCAGTGCCGCCATAGCGATTGGTGCTCTTGAGATCCGCACCGTGCGCGAGTGTCATCTTCAGGATCTCGAGATAACCCCGCGCCGCGGCATCGAGATAGGGGCTGTCATTGATCCGATCCTTTGCATTGACATTGGCACCGGCCTCAATCAGCACCCTCGCAACCTCGATCCTGTTGCCGTGGGTTGCGATGAGCAACGCCGTGCGTCCGGCTTCATCTCTCGCATCGATGTCGGCGCCGCGGGACAGAAGGGTTCGAATCTGTGCCGCATCGACATCGTTGTCTGTGACAGCGTCCAATACGTCTTTCCCGCTCGTTAATTGTCCAACGGCTGTCATCGAATGGCCCATTATGCCGAGTGCCGCAAGTATCGAGATGGCGAGACTTCTTCGCATAATCCGAACTCCTTGCAGGAGCAGTGAGCGTCTCGGCCGAAGGTTGTTACCTCAGGCACGCTCAACAGCACCGTAGACTAAACGTCCCTTGTGGAACGTTGCCCGCCGCGGTGCGCGCCGTGCGACGGCCTCGGCCGAACAGCTAGCATCAACCAGAACGAACTCAGCCGTGTCACCTGTTTTCGGCCAAGCTACGTTCCCATCATCGCTCAGCGGAAGCACATCGCCGGTGGCGATCGCAAGGGCGCGCGACAGACGGAACTCGTCGCTTCCACCGTAGAGCTGGGCGCACAGGTTGGCCTTCTCCAGCATGTCACCGCTACCGAACGGTGACCAATGATCGATCACGCTGTCCGTGCCGGTCATGATCTTGACACCCCTGGCACGCAGCTGCGGCAGCGGCATTGTCCTCTGTCCAATCGGCACTGTCGACACCACGGTTACGCCCTGTGTGGCCATGCGCCCAGCCATCTCGTTCAGCTCCTCGGGGCGCAGAGTGGAGAGAGCGAAGGCGTGGCTGAGCGTCAGCCTGTTACGCAGCGCCGGTGTCTTCTCGATGGTTGCGATCATGTAGTTAAGAGCCGCCACACCGGCTGGGTCGGCTTCATGAATATGGATGTCGACGCCTTTATTGTGGTCGATCGCGATCTGGAACATCGCATCCAGTGATGCTTCCATGGCACCGTCGACATTGGTGGGATCCAAGCCGCCAACGTAGTGCACGCCCATGCTCATCGCTTCACGCATCAGCCCATCCACCTTGGAGTGCAACAGGCCGTGCTGCGGGAAGGCGACGATCTCGCATTCAAAGCTGTCACGATAATTCGCCAGCGCAAGCTGGAGATGCTCCAGGCTTTTCAATCCGCTCACTGGATCGATGTTGCAGTGACTGCGCGCTATCGAGCTGCCTTGCGAGAGGAGGAGGTCAATCAGCTTTTCCGCACGCGTCTGCGAGGTCGGCAGCAGCTTCGGAAGAAGCACTTCCTCCCGCGCAATCATGTCCATGATGGTCTTGCCTTGACGGGGAAGGGGAGCCTGCCACGGGCCGCCATAGAAGGTCTTGTCCAGGTGGATGTGCATGTCGCGGAACGCAGGCAGAAGCAGCTTACCCTGCGCCTTGTAGCGCGGCAGGGCTGCGTCCAGTGCGGCACCCGCGTCGTGCACCGCTTTGATGCGACCATCCTGGATTTCCAGCGTATGAATTCCGGTCCGGGTGCCGACCACCACCTCACCCTCGTGCTCGAAGCCTTCCTCGAGGCGCACGTCACTCAAATAGTAGTGACTGTCGGTAACAGCGGTGATGTGCTGACGGGACTGATCCGTACTGGCGGTAGCATCGGCGGCCCCGCTCTGCGTGCCGCTCAAGCCTAGTATTGCGGACGCGGTTGCCAGCCCGCCGGAATGACGAAGGAAGGCTCTACGGCTTTGGTGATTTGCACTTTGCACGGGTCGCTCCTGTGTGCCTATCGCTGAGGTGTAATGGGCTGCACTTGGGCCTATGTCAGCTGCCGGTTTCGGCTTGGCCGTTATAAGGCTGTCGATCGTCGCACCGCCCACGAGGAGATCCGCTCACACCGCCAAGCACTCCTTACTGCAATGTCGGGAGAATAGTGCCAGCTTACTCCATCTGGAAATTAAATGTTCAGATGGAGATTATTGGTTTATTGAATAGTGATTGCAGTGATCCAGCGAGTCGCTGATGCTCGACCCACGCCTGCTGCGGACCTTTATCGCAATCACCGAAGCCGGAGGCTTTACCCGGGCAGCTGAGCGCCTGCACATGACCCAGTCGACCTTAAGTCAGCAGCTCGCCCGGCTCGAGGAAGCCGTTGGGCAGACCTTGGTGGATCGGGACGCACGCCCCATTCGCCCCTCCGCCGCAGGCGAACGCCTCCTTGGATATGCCCGTCGGATCATGGCGCTCCAGAGCGAGGCGACGGCGGCACTGGGCAATCCGGCCGGCACAACGCCCATTCATATCGGGCTTCCGGAAGATGTCTTCAGCCGTCCCATGGCCCGACTTTTCGGCGAGTTCTCCAAGCGCCACCAAGAGATCCGCCTCGACGTCAGCGCCGGGCTGAGCCGCGACTTGACCCGGCGCTACCGTGGCGGCGAGTTCGACATCGTTGTCGTCAAGGAGCCGGCACCCAGCAACGATTGCCGGGCAAGCTTCCCCGAAGCCACAGGCTGGTTCGAGAGCAAGGATGCTCCTGATGCTTGGCCGGACCCTGTCCCCCTCGTAACCTTCCCTCTTGGTGGCCTGTACCGTGAGACCATGTTCGACCGCATCGAGCGTGAGCGCCGCCATTGGTACATCGCCTTTTCTGGCAGCAGCCTCAACAACGTGCTCGTCGCCGTCGAGGGCGGCCTTGGCATAACGCTTCTCCCGGTTGCCGCGACGCTCGGGCGCCACGTCAGGCCTTATGCGCAATTCGGCGAAGAGGCCCCGATCATGGTTTCCATCTATGCCTGGGAGAGCACCGGCTTCATCGCGGAATTGGTACAACAGATCGGCGTTGCCTTGTCGGAACGGTACTGTCAACTTGGCGCGAAGTCGGCGCAGCTGGCGCCGACATAGCCATCATGTCAGCCCAA
>NZ_JAGPUP010000384.1:0-5747 GCF_018069605.1 Microvirga sp. HBU67558
CCGGTCTCGAAGGGCGGCACCAGGTTCGCCACATTGCGCACCACGAACAATTCGCCCGGGCTCGCATCGAAGATGACCTCGGGGGAGACGCGGCTGTCGCAGCAGCCGATCACCATCACCTCGGGCGCCTGGCCCTTCTCGGCCAGGGTCTCGAAGCGGTTCTTCTCGCGCGGGAAGCGTTCGTCGAGGAATGCGCGGTAGCCTTCGGTCAGACGTTGCGGGAACATGGGCGTCCTTCCATTACGGATGGGTGATTTCGGCAAGCTTGGCGAGCTCGACATTGGCGCCGCAGAGCAGCACGCCGACGCGCTCGCCTGAGCGCGGTTTATAGGCCCCCGAGACCAGCGCGGCCAGTGCCGCCGCGCCACCGGGCTCGGACGCGACGCGGTAGTCGCGCCAGAGCAGCCGCTGCGCATCGCGGATCGCCGGATCCGTGACGAGCGCCACGTGGTCGACCGTCCCGCGGCAGATCGAATAGACGAGGTCGCCCGTGTTCTTGGCGCCCAGGGAATCGGCCGCGACCGAATCGACGTCCACGTCGACCGGCTGCCCGGCTGCGAGCGCGGCATGGAGAGCGCGCGAGCCCTCCGGCTCGACGCCCACCACCTTCACGCGCCCGGCCCACCAGCTCGCCACGCCGCTGATGAGGCCGCCGCCGCCCACCGCGACCAGGACAGTATCGAGGCCTGGAGCATCCTGCTCCCATTCGAGAGCCGCCGTGCCCTGGCCGACGATGGTGCTCGTCGCCCCGAAGGGGTGGACGCGGAGCGCTCCGCTCTCCTCGACGAACAGGTCGCAGGCGGCCTGCGCGTCCGCATAGCGGGCGCCGCCGATCACCACGTCGGCTCCGTGCGAGCGGATGACGGCGATCTTGGCGGGGCTCGAGATCTCCGGCACGAAGATGCGCGCCTTCACGCCCAGCTGCTTCGCCGCATAGGCGACCGCCGCCCCATGATTGCCGCCGGAGGCCGCCGCGACGCCCGCGGCCGGCACCTCGTTCGACAGCAGGGTGTTGAAAGCGCCACGGGTCTTGAACGAGCCCGCATGCTGCAGGAACTCCAGCTTCAGGCTCACCGGGCCGTCGTGGCCGAAAGCCCTCCCCAGGTTCAGGACCGGCGTGCGGCGGATATGCGGGGCGATGCGGGCATGGGCCGCTTCGATGTCGGCGCGGGAGATGGGCATGGTTGAACCTTGGGGCTGCCTGCGGAGCGTCCAGATGGCGACCGGCAGGCCGTGCGCGTCACGGCCGGGCGGGTCGGGAAAGGATCGTCCCCCACCTGTCGCGAGATCGAGCGCCACCGTCAACCCCGCAAGCGCGTCGAGGAGGTCGTCCTCGGCCGCTCCGCGGGGAGGGGAGGCGGCGACGAGGGGTTCGGGAAGGAGACCGGATCGCCGGAGAAGAGCGCGGCGAAGCGCCATGCCGGGCCCATGAGGCGTGCTCTTCACCTTCTTCGGCTCGCGGAGCGCCCGGCCCGTGTTCAGAGCCCAGAACGCAAGCTCCGGATGCACCTCGAAGACGCGGGACACCAGATCGGGACGGGCCCGCAGCAGCGCGTCGATCTCGCGGATCTTCGGGAAGATGGCGAAGCCCTGCCGCGACACCTTCCGCGCCGGGGTCGAGGTGGCGGCGGCGACCGCGCAGGCCTCGGCGTAGTCCATCGCTTCCACGGCACGGCGCGACGGGATGGCGAAGACGGAGGACTGGCGTTCGCCGAGGAGGCGGCGAATCAGCTGCTCCGGCAGGCGGCCCGAGCCTTCGGTCCGCTCCGGCAGGCCGACAGGCATGTCGACGGCGATCACGGCCGGCCGCTCGGGCGCATCCGCGATGGCGGCGAAGGCCGGGACCGTGATGATGCGATGGGCGTTCGGATCGTCCGCCCGCATCAGCACGGCGATCCATCCGGCCCGGCAGCCATCGACTCCTGCGACCCACATGCTCCGGCTTCTCCTTTGCCGACACCCTCGGGAGCATTACAACCGATCGGACGCCCGAGGACAAAGCCATGACCCCGATTCGCCCGCGCCGCAGCGCGCTGTACATGCCCGGTTCGAATCTCCGCGCGCTCGAGAAGGCGAAGACGCTCGCCGCCGACGGGGTGATCTTCGACCTCGAGGATGCGGTCGCGCCCGATCTGAAGACACAGGCGCGCGAGCAGGTCTGCGCGGCCGTGCAGGCCGGCGGCTACGGCCGGCGGGAGCTCGTGATCCGCATCAACGCGCTCGACACACCCTGGGGCGAGGCCGATCTCGCGGCCGCCGTCGCGGCGGCGCCCGACGCGATTCTCGTGCCGAAGGTTTCCACGGCCGAGACGCTCGCGGCGGTCGGCCTGCGCCTTCGCAAGCTCGGTGCCGCGGAGCGCACCAGGGTCTGGGCCATGATCGAGACGCCGCTCGCCATCCTTCGGGCCGAGTCGATCGCGAGCGCGGCTCGCGACGTCGACACGCGGCTGGACTGCATCGTCATGGGCACCAACGATCTCGCCAAGGATACCCGCGCGCGTCTTCTGCCGGGGCGCGCCGCGATGCTGCCCTGGCTGATGACGGCGCTCGCAGCCGCCCGGGCGCACGGCATCGACATCCTCGACGGGGTCTACAACAGCCTGTCCGACCCGGAGGGCTTCCGTACGGAATGCGAGCAGGGCCGCGACGGCGGCTTCGACGGCAAGACGCTGATCCATCCCGACCAGATCGCCACCGCCAATGACATCTTCGCGCCATCCCGCGACGAGGTCGAGACGGCGAAGACCATCGTCGAGGCCTTCGATGAGCCGGAGAATGCGGGCAAGGGAGCCATCAGCCTGAATGGCCGCATGGTCGAACGGTTGCATGCCGAGATGGCGAAACGGACGCTGGCGCTGGCGGACGCGATTGCCGCCCGGCCCGTGTGATTGTCAGGGCGGACGTGGCGCGACGGGTGTCCGGGAGTCGATGCTGAAGAGCGCTTGAGGCCGGCCCCGTTTCGAGATCCGCTTGCGCCGCCCGGGACGACGGACAACTCAGTCCGTCAGTTGCCGCGCTTCCTCCGGCAGCATGATCGGGATGCCGTCGCGGATCGGATAGGCGAGCTTGGCGCGGCGGCTGATCAGCTCCTGCCGGGCGGCGTCGTATTCGAGCGTTTCCTTGGTGAGCGGGCAGACGAGAAGCTCCAGGAGCTTGGGGTCGATCCGCGTCGCCTCCACGGGCTGGGGCGTCTCGGATTGCGGGGTGTCGGGAACCATGTGGTCATTCCTAAGATGGGCTTGCCTATTGCAGGGTCGAGTCGGACCCGACGCCGCCGCGGGCGAGCTCGATCTCGGTGAGCGCGATCAGCACCTCGGCCCGGCTCTTCAGGTTGGGGGCTTCGAGCAGCGCCTGCTTCTCGCGCACGCCGAAGGGGCTCATCATGCACAAAGCGTTGACCAGGGCCTCGTTGGGAGCCTCCTCGATGCCCCGCCAATCGACTTTCACATGCACCGCGTTGACGAAGTCGCGCAGCGCCTTGACCACGCCGGCACGATCCACGTCGTTCTCGCCGGCACGGGCCGTGAAGTCGTCGGTGAAGGGCTCGAACGTCACCCGGCACCGGCGGAACGGGCTTACCGGCGGCAGTTCCTCCTCGATGCGGAAGCGCGAGATGCCGATGAGCGTGATGAGGTACCGCCCGTCGCCGGTCTCGGCGAGCTGGGTGATGCGGCCGGCGCAGCCGATCCGGTAGAGTTTCGGCACGTTCGTCAGGGGATCGTTGTCCGCATCGGGCTGCACCATGCCGATGATCCGGTCGGTCTTCAGCGCTTCATCGACCATCGCCAGGTAACGTGGCTCGAAGATGTTAAGGGGCATCTGGCCGCGGGGCAGGAGGAGGGCGCCGGGAAGCGGAAAGACGGGAACGACCGATGGGCAATCCTCCGGCCCTCGGTATACCGCGTTCATTCCCATCCTGATCTCCTAAACCGCGTTGGACAGCGTCAAGAGAACAGGAGCGAGGAGAGCCTCCGCCGCCCTGCCAGCGTCATCGCGTCCATCGGACCCCAGGCCTCGAAGAACTGGACGAGCCGCTTGCGTGCGCCGTCATCGTTCCAATTGCGGTCGCGGCGGACGATTTCAAGGAGGTGATCGGCAGCTTCTTCCCGCCGTCCGCGGGCGTTCAGGCCCACGGCCAGGTCGAAGCGGGCCTGATGGTCCATGGGATCGGCCTCGACCCGCCGCTGAAGGTCCGCCAGGTCGCCCAGGGAACCCGCCTGTTCGGCGAGCTCGATCGCCGCCCGGGCGCCCGCAAGAGCCGGATCGTTGGCCTTCGCCGCCGGGGCCATGGCGAGGAAGCGCTTGGCGCCTTCCAGGTCGCTGACCTCCACGTGCAGCTTCACGAGAGCCGCCAGGGCCGGCACGTTCTCCGGGTCCTGGGCGAGAACGGCGGAATAGAGCTCGGCCGCGCCGCCGATATCGCCCTCCGCGTGCAGGCGGTCGGCCTCGGCCAGGATTTCCTCCGCCGCGCTCGGACCAAGGGGACCGGTCAGGCGCTCGATGAAGCTCTTGACCTGGCTTTCCGGCAGGGCCCCCATGAAGCCGTCCACCGGCTGCCCGCGCTGGAAGGCGAAGACGGCCGGGATCGACTGCACGCCGAGTTGGCCGGCGATCTGCGGATGCTCGTCGATGTTCATCTTCACGAGCTTCACCTTGCCGCCGGCCGCGCGCACGGCCTTCTCGAGGATCGGGGTGAGCTGCTTGCAGGGGCCGCACCAGGGAGCCCAGAAATCCACCAGGACAGGCTGCTGCATGGATTCGGCGAGCACGTCCTGGCGGAAGGCCGCCGTGGTGGTGTCCTTCACGAGATCGTCGGAGGAGGTTCCGGGGACGGGGGTATCGGACAGCATGCGATCCTCGAAAGGTGAGAGGCGTTGGGAAGGACGAAACCTTACATGGGAGCTTGAGCGTCGTCTGGCAATTCCGCCGGCGGCTCCGGCAGGCGCAGGATGAGCGGATCGTGTCCCGTGGCCCTCAGGAACGTCACCAGATCCTCCCGCGACACCCCGGTGGTCATGGAATTGACCAGGGGGTGAAAATTGACCCGCCCGTGCTCCATCAGGTTAGCATCGAGCACCATCGTGACCTTGCCTTCCGTATCGTTCACCACGGCGAAGGCGGTGACCGAGCCGGGCTCGACGCCCAGGAGGGCGCGCAACTGCTCGGCGGACCCGAAGGAGAGCCGCCCCGAGGCCCCGAGGACCTCGTGGGTACGCTTGAGGTCGATAGCCGTGTCGTGCTTGGCGGAAATCAGGAAGAAGCGCCCCTTCTTGTCCTTCACGAACAGGTTCTTGGTGTGAGCTCCGGGGATCCGCTCCTTGACGTGCTGCGATTCCGCCACCGTGAAGACCGGCTCGTGCTCGACCGTCTCGGTCCTGATGCCAAGCGAGGACAGGCGCTCCAGGAGTTCCTGAGGGGACAGATGGGCCAAGATGATCCTCCAGATCTGCCGCGCTTCTAGCGCATCGTGCGGAAAAGTGGACCCCGGTTTTCCGCACGATGCGCCCTTCAAAGGGTGGAGCATCGGATCGACCTCAACAGTGGGACCACTTCTGGGTCCGACGCTCTAGCGACCGGATGAAGCAGGCTCAAGGGTTTGCCGGAAAAGATCTCAAGGCCCCTCTTGCAATGCGTCGCGTTTTGGGGCACATCAACGGCCTCGCAACGATGCCTCGCGCATCGCGGAGCGTGCGGGTGTAGCTCAGGGGTAGAGCACAACCTTGCCAAGGTTGGGGTCGAGGGTTCGA
>NZ_JAGPUP010000385.1:0-5795 GCF_018069605.1 Microvirga sp. HBU67558
AGGACGCGCGGCTTCAGCTCGGCCTCCATGGCCGAGAGCGACACGTTGTTCTCCATGTCGTCGTCGTCGAGCTCGCCCTCGGGCGGGGTCATGCCCTCCTCGGTCTCGGCAGGCTCTTCCTCGCCCTCCCCCTCGCCCAGGGCGTCCACCTTGGGGGCGCCCTTGCCGTCGGGGCCCGCATAGGTGGCCTCGAGATCGATGATGTCGCGCAGGAGCACCCGGCCCTCGACGAGCTCGTCGCGCCAGATGATGATGGCCTGGAAGGTCAGCGGGCTCTCGCAGAGCCCGGCGATCATCGCCTCGCGGCCGGCCTCGATGCGCTTGGCGATCGCGATCTCGCCCTCGCGGGAGAGAAGCTCGACCGAGCCCATCTCGCGCAGGTACATGCGCACCGGGTCGTCCGTGCGGTCGGTCGGCTCCTTGGCCGTCTCGCGCACCACGACGGCGCGGGTCTGGGCCGCCTCCACGAGGTCGCCGCCCTCGGCCTCCTCCTCGTCGGCCTCCGGCTGGGCGTTCTCGTCGGTCTCTTCGGACTCGACGACGTTGATGCCCATCTCGGAGAGCTGACCGAGAACGTCCTCGATCTGCTCCGAGGAGAACTCCTCGGGAGGCAGGACCTCGTTCAGTTCGTCGTAAGTGACGTACCCGCGCTTCTTCGCGAGCTTGATCATCCGCTTGACGGCGGCATCGCTCAGGTCGAGCAGAGGCCCGTCGGTCTGCTGCTCGGTCGTCGTCGTATCGCCTTCGTCGCCGCCGGTTGTCTTCGTCGCCATGCTTTGCTCAACTCCAGCGCCCGCCCATCCCCCCTACAGGACCGGCGATGCGCGCATGGGTGGCCGAGGCCCGAGGCTCCGCCACCTGAAATTCATTTCAATCCATAAACAGTCAATCGCTTGACTAACCGTTAACCATCCCCCGTCCAGAGAGCCGCAGCCGCCACGCCTGCCGCCCTCCCGTCGTGCGAGACATCAGTGGCCCCCGGGGAGCCCTCCGCTGTCGCTGTCGGCCTCGGCACCCTCGACGGAGGACAGCTGGTTCTGGACCTCTCGCAGCCAGGCGAGATTGGCCTCGTTGTCCTCTTCGGCAAGGGCGCGCTCGGCAGCCCGAAGTTCGCTATGTAACGTGCGTGCGCGGCGATGCAAGGTGATGGCTTGCCTCAATGCGTCCTCAAGCCGCAAGGGATCCGCATGTGGATCCAGCATCCACCGGTCACCGGGACGGACCAGAGCCGTCAGCCTGTCCTCCGCCTGCGCCAGTCCGGCCCGCTCCAGGCGGGCCTTCATGACGGCCGGATCGGCAGGTTCGCCGCTCGCCGCTCCATCGAGCAGGAGACTGCGCACCATTTGGGTGGACCGGCTCTCAAGTTCAAGATCTGCAAGGGTTTCTGCATGATTTTGAACGAGTTCCGGATGGATCAGGAAGGTGCAGAGGATCATCGCCTCCCGCGGACTTTCGGCGGCTCCCCCGGCAAAAAGCGGGTTCCGGGCGAGGAGCGGCGACACGCTCAGCCGGGCGCTCGGCGTCATGGGCTGGGGCTTCTGGAAGTCTCGCCGCCCGCCCCCGCCCTGGCGGTTGAACCGGGCCGGCCGGGGATCGGGATTCAAGGCCGCGAGGCGCCCCTGGATCTCCTCCCGGTAGTATTTCTTGAGCGTTTCGTCGCGAATCAGGGCGAGTGATTCGCGCAGGCGCCGGTCCATGGCGGCCCGGCGCTCGGGGGTGTCGAGAGGTCCGGCCTCCAGCTCCCGGGTCCAGAGCACGTCCACCAGCGGCCGGGCCGAGGCGAGCACGCGCTCCACGGCGGCGCTTCCACCAGCGCGGGCGAGGTCGTCCGGGTCCTGCCCTTCGGGCAGCATGGCGAAACGCAGGGACTTGCCCGGCATCAGGTTGGGCAGGGCGACGTCGAGCGCCCGGTAGGCCGCCCGCTGTCCGGCCTTGTCACCGTCGAAGCAGAGGATCGGCTCCTCGGCGAGGCGCCAGAGCAGGGTGAGCTGGTCCTCGGTCAGGGCGGTGCCGAGCGGCGCGACCGCATGGGGAAAACCCGCCACGGAGAGCGAGATCACGTCCACGTAGCCTTCCACGGCGATCACCGTGCCGCGGTCATGGGCGGGCTGGCGGGCGAGATGGTAGTTGTAGAGGAGCCGCCCCTTGTTGAAGAGGGGCGTGTCGGGCGAGTTGAGGTACTTGGCCGGCACATCGGCGCTCATGGCGCGGCCGCCGAAGGCGATGACCCGGCCGCGCACGTCGCAGATCGGGAACATGACCCGGTCGCGGAACCGGTCGGCCGGGATCTTCCCCTCCTCGCCCGCATGGACGAGGCCTGCCTCCACCATCATCTCGACAGGCACCCCCTTGCCGGCGAGATGGTCGCGCAGGGCGTAGCGTTCGGACGGCGCGTAGCCGATCCGGAAGCGGGTTTGGGCCTCCCGGCTCAGGGCCCGGCCGGCGAGATAGTCCCGCGCCTTGGCGCCGGAGCGCCCCTGGAGCGCGGCCTCGAAGAACTCGGCCGCCAGTTCCATGACGTCGTGAAGGTTCTTGCGCTTGACCTCCTCCTGCCGGTCCTCCCGGGAGAGCTGGGGCAGCGGCACCCCGGCCTCGCCGGCAAGCCGCTCCACCGCCTCGGGGAATGACAACCCCTCGGTCTCCATGAGAAAGGTGAAGATGTCCCCGTGCTTGCCGGACGAGAAGCAATGATAGAACTGCTTCTGGTCGTTCACGTAGAAGGACGGCGTCTTCTCGGCGTTGAAGGGCGACAGACCTTTCCATTCCCGCCCGGCCTTCTTCAGGCGCACGCGCTTGCCCACGACCGCCGAGGTCGGCAGCCGGGCGCGGATCTCTTCGAGAATTTGGGGCGGGTAGCGCACGCGGCGGTGGTCTCCAAACCTGCTCCATAAACTAGAGCGGTGGCGGCAAAGTTAAAAACCCCAAAGCCACGCTTGTCTGTGCCCGCAATCCACAGGGATGGCTCCGATGCCCTGACGCGGAACCTCGGCCATGAGAGTGTCCGGCGGAACCGCAGCGCGCGGCCGCGTTTGTCAGGATGGAAGCCATTTCCTGGCAAAGGATCTGGCAGGTATCGGATGAATCCATGCCGCTCACTCAGAACCCCATCGTCGAATGGCCGAAGGAATTTCAGCATCTTCTGACGGAAATCCAGATCGCGACCTGCGAGGAAGGCAAGCGCACCGGCCACGTCGACATCGACATCGATCCGGAAACCCTTTTCCTCCTCAATGACTTCGAAGCGCGGGTGCGGCACCGCCAGGTGCGGCTCCGATCGGCGGGCGGCGAGTGCCTCGTGGGCGAGATGAACACCCTCGTCGGCCTCGGGGCGGCGGCCGATCCGAACCATCATGCCGGCCGGGTCCGGATCAGCTTTCACGACCTCCTGGACGACGACTGCGTCGATCGCGGCCCGCCACGATAGGATCGTTCAGGAGTAGCTGATGGCGTCCTGTCCAGGCGGGACGGGATGACCACAAGCCGGGTCCATGCCGTTCGCGGCCGCCCTTCCCGGGGCCGTTCGAAGGGATCATCGGCCGTCGATGGCCTGGAGGATGTTCCGCCGGTGTGCATGCCAGGCCTCGAGGGTCTCCTCGAAGGTCCGGAGCAGCCTCGCGGCCATGATCGTATCCTGCCCGTTCCGGGCCATCGTCTCGACGAGCTTCGTCTGATTGGCCACCCGTCGCCTGCCCTCGATGATGTGCCGATCCGCCAGGGCCAGATGGTCCCGTTCCTGTTGCAGATTGGTCATGAGGCGCCTCCTCGACCCTGCAGGCGGGAGCACACGTCTCTCTCGGCCACCAGCGCCTACGGGTTCGGATCGGCTGGTGATAGGTCGAGAATACACTTTCGTGGATGGCCCGGCCAGCGCATGTTCGAGCCCGTTCGGTCCAGGGAGCCAGGCCGCGTGACCCAGAGCATCGCCCACATCGCCCTCGTCGTCCGCGATTACGACGAGGCGATCGCCTTCTATGTCGGCAAGCTCGGGTTCGAGCTGGTCGAGGACACGGATCAGCCGGAGCAGGACAAGCGCTGGGTCGTGGTCCGGCCGCGGGGCCATGGCGGCACGTCGCTGCTCCTGGCCCGCGCCTCCTCGGCCCGGCAGGAGACCTTCATCGGCGACCAGGCCGGCGGCCGTGTCTTCCTGTTCCTGCAGACCGATGATTTTTGGCGCGATCAGGCCGCCCTGGCCGAGGCCGGGATCACGTTCGTCCGCGAGCCGAAGCATGCGCCCTACGGCATCGTGGCCGTGTTCGAGGACCTCTACGGCAATCTGTGGGATCTCGTTCAGTTCACCGACGGGCGTCCGTGACGGGCGCTCCGTCTCGGGCCTGGGTGGGCTCAGGCGCTGAGCCGCCCTGAGCCCTTGCGCTGCGCCCGTTTCGCACGCTCGGCCTTGGTCTTCTCCAGAGCCGCATGGCTTTGCCTCGCCATCTGCTCGCATTGCTCGTGAAGAGCCTCCAGCTCCCGGTCGGTCAGCTTCTCGATCCCCATGAACGTATCGTCCGCATTGGATGTCCGGATCAGTTCGTCGAGCTTGGTCTGGAGGGCGGCGCCGTCGCGGTTCTGCGTGTTCTGGATCAGGAAGACCATCAGGAAGGTCACGATGGTGGTTCCCGTGTTGATCACGAGCTGCCAGTCCTCCGAGAAACGGAAGAACGGGCCAGAGAACGCCCAGGCCAGCACGACGACGACGCAGACCAGGAACGTCGTCGGGCTTCCCGCGACGCGGGCCGTGGCATTGGCGAACCGGGCGAAGACTCTGTCCATTGCGCGTCCGGCAAAGTTTGTAGAAAGACAACGGCCGCGCTGGCATTTCGTTCGTTTACAGGGCTTAGGCGCCGTCAGCGGCTCGCCGTCGTCAGCGCCGCACCGATGCCCACGAAGGTCGCGCCGGCCAGGCGGTTGAACCACCGCCCATGCCGGGTCAGCCACGGGGCGATCCGCTGGGCCATCACGGCGAGAAGAAGCTCGTAGACGATCTCGACGATCACGAACGTGCCGCCGAACAAGGCAAGCTGAACCGGGAAGGAAACGCCCGGGACCATGAATTGCGGCAGGAACGCCGCGAAGAAGATCAGCGCCTTCGGGTTCGACACGGCCACGAGGAAGCCCTGGTTGAACATCCAGACCGGCCTGGCCCGGCGCGGCTCGGCGTCCGGCCGGGCGACATCGAGGACGGAGGCGGGCGAGCGCCAGATGCGCAGGCCGAGATAGACCAGGTAGGCGGCGCCGATCCACTTGGCGATCGTGAAGGCCCGCTCCGAGGCGGCGAGCAGCGCTCCCATGCCGGCGAGCGAGGCTGCGATCAGGACGAAGAACCCGAGCGCGCCGCCCAGCACCGTGTAGATCGTGGGCCGGAACCCGTAGCAGACGCCGTGCGTCAGCGACAGCAAGCCGTTCGGGCCGGGCGTCAGCGACAGGCCGATCGCGGCCATCAGATAAATCAGCCAGAGTTCAAGGGTCATGGGGCACCGACGCTCGTTCGTGGGGTGCATCGCCGGATGCAGCCGCAAGCATCATGCTTAGCACGACGGATCATTCATGCCCGAGCAGAATGTTGCTCCGGCCGCCCTCCGCGCTTCCACCTTCCCGCCGCCGTTCCGTCGCCCTCTGCTCGTCCTCGCCACCCTCGGCTCGTGCTGGCACCCACCCCGGCATGGCTCTCCACCGCCCGTCATTCCACCCATCACGTCACGGCCGCCCTCCGTCCGTCCTGACACCCACGACGTCATGGCCGGGCTTGTCCCGGCCATCCCGATTGGAAGAGCAGAGCGCCTTACGGGTCGGGATCA
>NZ_JAGPUP010000386.1:0-6193 GCF_018069605.1 Microvirga sp. HBU67558
CCGCCGCACATGAACTGGTACTCGACCGCCTCGCGGAAGGCGTCCCCCATGCCGCCGTGATAGCCGGCAAGACCGACGCCGCCACGGACGGCCGCCGTGAGATTGCTCAGCTCCTCCCTCTCTATCTTCGACATGGTGTAGATAGGAACCACCAGACTCATGTCGGACAGGCCGGGGTCGGCGAAGGCCTCGGTCGAATTCTCGACGTAGACTTTGAAGCCTTCTTCCTCCAGCATGCCGGCGATGATGGAGGCGCATTGCTCCGGCTCATGCCCGCTCCAGCCGCCCCATACAATCAGTGCCTCGCGCATTCTCTTACCTCCCGTTCTAGCGATATTTTCTAGTCGAGCGAGCCGAACTCAAGCGTCGTCGGCAGCATGGCCGGCCGCTCCGGTCGCGACTCGATGGTGACATGGGTTCCTCGCTCCGAGGACAGCTGGAAGGCTTCCATGACCTCAAGCGCATGGAAGGCGAGCTCGCCCGATGCGCGGTGAGGGCGTCCGGATCGGATCGCGTGTGCTAAGTCGGCGACGCCGATAATCCGGTAGTTCCCGCTCGCATAAGGATGTTCGGTGGGCTGCTCCGTCCAATCCTTTGCCGCCGTGGCGAGCTCGATGGCGCCGAAGAAGCGGTTGGGATCCGGAACGCTCAGGCTGCCTGCGGAGCCGTACAGCTCGATCGGTCTGTGGCGGTGCCGGGGCACATCGAAGCTCATGGCGATCGAGACGACCGCGCCGGAGACGAACTCGAGCGTCCCCGCGACGTGCGTTGCCACCTCTACGGGGATCATGGTGCCCTTCAACGGCTCGCTCGTGATCTCGCGTTCGGCCCTGGCACGGGATGTCATGCCCGCCACCCTGGCAACGGGTCCGATGAGGTTCACGAGAGCCGTGATGTAGTAGGGACCCATGTCCAGCATCGGCCCACCGCCTTTGGCGTAGTAGAAGGCGGGATTGGGGTGCCAGCGCTCATGGCCGGGGCACATGAAGTAGGCGCTGCCCGCCAGGGGACGGCCGATCACTCCCTCGTCGATAAGCTTGCGGCAGGTCTGGTGCGAGCCGCCAAGGAAGGTATCGGGCGCGCAGCCGACGCGCAGCCCTCGCTCCTTGGCCATGTGCAGGAGAGGGCGGGCCTCGGCGGTCGTGAGGCCAAGTGGCTTCTCCGAGTGAACATGCTTGCCGGCGGCGAGGGCCCGTAAACCCACCTCCACGTGGGCGGCAGGAATCGTGAGATTGACCACGATCTGAATCGACGGATCTGCAAGCATCTCGTCTACAGACATCGCCCGCAGTCCGAACTGGGATGCACGTGCCTCGGCCGCCTCCGGGCGGATGTCGGCGATCCCTTTGATGTCGAGGATCGGAAAGTTTGTCGCGGCCTTGAGATAAGCTTCGCTGATATTCCCGCATCCAATGATGCCGATACCCAGGCGTTCCATGTTCACTCCCTTGTATGATTGAGATTAGCTTTAGCGCTTCTTGGCTGGTCCGGTCGTTCCCCAAGGGGCACCATAGAGATCGCGCAGGGTCAGGGCCGCGGCGCCACGGGCCCAGGTATCGTCGCTGGACTCATGGACCACGATCTCGGTCACTCCGGAGATGGTTTCGGGCGTTGCGGCCTGTACCGCATCACGCAAAGGCGCGAGGAGCAGTTCACCCGCCTGGAGGGCCGATCCGGCGAGAATGACCTTCGGCGGCGCGAAAAGGGTGATCAGGTTCGCGATGGCAATTCCCAGGGCCCGGCCGGCCTCTTCGAAAATCTCTGCAATCCGCCCGTCGCCGCCCTGAGCGAGCGATACGGCATGGTCCATGCCGCGCGTCCCACGCAGGAGCTTCTCCTGCGGCGTTCCACGGGCAAGATCGGCCGCTGCGGATAGGATCGCGGTGGTTGAAGCGATCCCGGAGAGGCGCCCCGGGAGGGACCCGTTCCCGGTGCTGCCGTTGGGCGACACGATGAGGTCGCCCAGATCCGGGCTGAGTCCGTTTGCCCCGCGGAAGAGCTCTCCGCCATGAATGATGCCGAGCCCGATCGTGTGCTCGATAGAGACGACCAGGAAGTCGCGGAGGTCCCGGCCATGCCCGAACCATTGCTCGGCGAGGGTGATCAGATTGACGTCGCTGTCGACCGTCGTCGGCACCTTCAGGCGCTCCTGGAGATCGATGCCAAGCTTGAGATCGCGCTCTGAGAAGATCGGGCTGTAACGGCAGATGCCGGAGGCGCGCTCGACGATTCCCGGCACGCCAAGGCAGAGACTGTTGATGTCCTCGACCTGCAACCCGGTCGCCTCGATGCAGGATCGAACGCCGTCCTCCACGAGGTCGAGGATGACCGAGGCGGGTTGGCGGTCGACCCTGATCGGGATCGATACCGTGCCGAGGACGTCCGCCTGGAAGTTGGTGACCGCGATGGTGATCTTGTTGGGAGCAAGCTTCGCACCGCAGACCGAAGCCGCAGCCGGGTTGAGCTCGAGCATGATCCGCGGTCGTCCACGGACCTGATCGGGCGTCGGGGCGACCTGGCGCGGGACGATCAGGCCGTCCTCAAGGAGGGCCGCCGTGATCGCCGAGACGGTGGTGGGGCTCAGTTCCGTCCGCTCCGAGATCTCGACGCGGGAGATCGTGCCGGAACGCCGGATGGCATCCATGACGAGGAAACGGTTGATTGCCCGCATCAGCTCGGGATCGGCAGTCTTCATTGCGGCACCGTCCGCCGGCATGGGCCAACCTCTTTAATGCGGATGCCGTATTTATTGTTGAGGGGTCACGGCCTGTCAATGATCGCCGTTGCGCCAAATGTCCATGAACGGCTGGATAAACTGCTTGACAGCCCCCTGGATGGCGTCCACGTTTTAATTCGCTATCCAAATAAAAGGGCGAACAGCCCTGGCAGAGGAAACACCGAGGAGAACGGCAATGAGCTACAAAAAGCTGATGCTTGCGGCTGCCTGCGCGATCACCGCCTCATGCAGCGGAATGACCGTGGCACTCGCCGATGTGACCGTCAGGATGATGCATGTCGAGCAGAACCCGCAGGTTACAGGATTCTGGAACGACATCGCCCGACGGTACGAGGCCTCCCATCCGGGCGTGAAGGTGGACGTTCAATATCTGGAAAACGAGGCCTACAAGAAGAAGCTGACCACGCTCCTGCAATCGTCAGACCGGCCGAACATCATCTACAGTTGGGCAGGAGGCGTCCTGCGCGATCAGGTCAAGGCGGGGGTGATCGAGGACCTGACGCCTGTCATGGATGCTCCCTGGAAGGCGCGCTTCGTTCCGGCCGCGGTGCAAGCCTACACCGTCAACGACAAGATCTATGGTGTGCCGATGCACACGGCACAGGTGGGCTTCTTCTACAACAAGGATCTTTTCGCGAAGGCGGGCATCGATGCATCCTCGATCAAGACTTGGGATGACCTGCTCGGTGCAGTGAAGAAGCTGCAGGCTGCCGGGATCACACCGATCATTACGGGCGGAGCCGACAAATGGCCCGTCCATTTCTATTGGTCGCATCTGGCGATCAGGATCGGCGGCAAGGACGCTTTCGAGGCTGCCCTGCGCGGCGAGGGCAAGGGCTTTGCCGACACGACTTTCATCAAGGCCGGCGAAGTATTCAAGCAACTGGTGGACCTCAAGCCCTTCCAGGCCGGCTTCCTCGGAGCAACCTATCCTCAATCGGCAGGACAGTTCGGTGACGGCAAGGGCGCGATGATGCTCATGCTGAACGGGCTCCTCAATACCATGAAAGCCAACTCGGCCGACAAGGTTGGCATTCCCGATGACAAGCTGGGCTGGTTTCCTTTCCCGACGGTTGCAGGCGGCAAAGGTGATCCGAGCGATACCCTCGGCGGTTTGAACGGTTGGCTGGTGACGAAAGGATCGCCGAAGGAAGCCGCAGACTTTCTGAAGTTCTTCTCGGAAGCGGAAAACCAGCGTCAAGCGGCCGAGCGCGGTTTCTACATCCCGGTCGTCATCGGCACCCAGGATGCGATCAAGAACCCGATCCTGCGCCAGATTGCGGAGAATGTTTCCAAGTCCAAGTATCACCAGCTCTATTATGATCAGATGCTCGGCCCATCGGTCGGTGCGGTGGTCAATGACATCTCAGCCGATCTCGCCGCCGGACGAATGAAACCGACGGAAGCGGCCGAGACCGTCCAACAAGCCTGGGAACTCGCCCAGTAGATTAGCCAAATCCCGGAAGAGCGGCCCGGCCGCTCTTCCCTGCCGCACGTTCAGGGAGGGAATGATGGCGACGAGTGTCACGGGTGGGACGGCGAAGGCTGTCTTCCAAGCACCCTCATGGTTGCGGGCGTCCTCGACAAGCATTGGAGGATCAACGGCCATCGTGCTGCTGTTCCTGCCTCCGGCCCTGTTTCTCTTCACTCTCTTCGTCGCACTGCCAATGGGTGAAGCCGCCTGGTATAGTTTCTATAACTGGAACGGGTATGGAGCGCCGACCGACTTCGTCGGATGGCGGAACTTCGAGCTCCTGTTCGCGAACCGTGCGTTTCGCATCGCGCTGACGAACAATCTGCTCATCATCGTGGTGTCGCTGGCGATCCAGCTCCCGCTTGCCTTGGGAATGGCCATCCTCCTGGCCGACCGCGTGCGGGGGACGGCAACCTTCCGGCTCATCTTCTTCCTGCCCTACATCCTTGCGGAAATCGCCGCAGGTCTCATCTGGCGCTTCGTCTACGACGGCGAGTATGGCCTTTTCGCGAAGCTGCTGGGACTGTTCGGCGCTGATCCGATCCACATTCTCGCCGAACCGGATATCGCCATCTATGCCATCATGGTGGTCGTGATCTGGAAGTATTTCGGCTTCCACATGATGCTGTACATCGCCGGCCTCCAACAGATCGACCGCAGCCTGTACGAGGCCGCGCATATCGACGGCGCAACGGGCTGGCAGATCTTCCGGCGGATCACGGTGCCGCTCCTCGGGTCAACGATCCGGCTCTCCGTCTTCTTTGCCATCCTCGGATCAATCCAGCTCTTCGACCTCATTATGCCTCTGACCAAGGGTGGTCCCTCGGACAGCACTCAGACCATGGTGACCTATCTCTACACCTACGGTGTCACCAGGACGAGGATCGGCTTCGGCAGTGCGGTCGGTGTGGTTCTGTTCTTGATCTGCGTCGTGTTCGCCTTCGGCTACAAACGGGTCCTCATGCGCCATGACTAGCACCGCTGCCCGCTACGATACGCCAGTCACCATCGCCCCGGTCCTACGATACGCCATTCTCTTCGTCGTTGCCGGAGGCGTGTTGATCCCCTTGCTGACCACGGCCCTGGGTGGGTTCAAGTCGCTCGGCGACCTGAGAGTCAATCCTTTCGGCTTGCCGAGCCAATGGGAGTGGATGAACTACTGGGAGATCCTTGCCAGCGGCCGCTACTGGCAGCTGATGGCAAACTCCCTGATCATCGCGATCCTGACGGTCATCCTGACCGTTGCCACGTCCGCGATGGCCGCCTTCGTGTTCGTGCATGTCCGTTTCTTCGGCGCGACTTTCCTCCTGAACTATCTGCTTCTCGGGTTGATGTTTCCGGCCGCCACCGCGATCCTGCCGCTCTTCATCAAGATCCGTGATCTCGGTCTTCTCGACACCTACTGGGGGGTGGTGCTGCCCCAGGTCGCCTTTGGCTTGGCGATGAGCATCCTCCTGTTCCGCAACTCCTTCCGGCAGATGCCGAAAGACCTCTTCGAGGCGGCCGTCATCGACGGCTGCGGCTACTTCCGATTCTTCTGGCATGTGATCCTGCCGTTGTCGCGCCCGATCCTCGCAACGGTGTCCGTCATCGTCTTCGTGCACAGTTGGAACAACTACCTTCTTCCTCTCGTGGTGCTGAACCGCGATACGCTCTATCCGTGGCCCCTCGGGATCATGGTCTATCAGGGCGAGTTTTCCACAGACTGGAACCTCATCCTGGCGTTCATCACGCTGACGATCCTGCCGGCGATCATCATGTTCTTCGCGGCACAAAAGCACATCGTCGCGGGACTGATGGCGGGTTCGGTCAAAGGGTGAGGAAATGGCTCGTCACATCAGCGGACATAACCAGGGAAGACATTGACATGGCGTCTGTCGAAATCCGGAACGTGAAGAAAGCCTATGGGGCCGCTCAGGTCATTCACGGGGTGTCGATTGACATCCAGGACGGGGAGTTCGTGATCCTGGTCGGTCCGTCCG
>NZ_JAGPUP010000387.1:0-6194 GCF_018069605.1 Microvirga sp. HBU67558
CTCGGCGATGTTCTGGTCCGTCATGGCGAAGCAGCCGCGCGACGAGCAAGCGCCATGCACCATGATGTCGCCGCCGTTCCGGCCGAAGGACCGGTCGTAGGCGTTCGGATAGCCAGTGTCGAACGACAGGTAATAGGCCGAATTCGGGTTCATCTGCGATGGGGTGACCGTGTAGAAGCCCTCCGGCACCTGACGGTCGCCTTCGCGGGTCTTGGGGCCGAGCTGGCCCGACCAGCGGCAGATCGGATAGGTCTTGAGGAGCGCGTATTTGCCGTTTGAGCCACGCTTCCAGACCTCGAGCTCCGATTCCTTCTTGTAGGCCCGGACCAGGATCGGGTCGTCCTTGGACATGCCCTTGGTCGACATCAGGGCCATCGTGGCGGACGGAATCGGCACGAGGTGTCGGGTGGAGCCACGGGAAAGCTGGTCGTCCTGGCAGGCAGCAAGCGCGAGCACCAGGCTCGCGGCCAATGCGAAACGCTTCATCATGGGGGACCCCGCAATTCTTGATCTGCCGGCCTCTGTGCCGGTCAGTTCCCCTTTAACCCCTAAATCGTTAGCCTTAACTGGCCCTTACTGCAAGCGGAGCCGTAATCGAGTTATAATGAACGGAAGGTAAAAAATCCGTCTGCAAAGGGCCGGGGCGGCGCTCATCGGGGGCGGGCGTATCTCTTCCGAGGTAAGGAGGCCCTGTGGATGGGCGAAGACCCGCCCGGTTGCAGGCGGGTCCCGGAGCCGCTCGGGCAGATCCTAGAGTTTGCGGCCGATATTGAGGAACTTGTCGGCACGGTGGTCGCGGATCTCGGCCGGACCCATGTTGCCGAGATCGTGCAGGGCTTCCTCGATGGCGTTGCCGGTGGCCTGGATGGCCGCCTCAGGCTCCCGGTGGGCGCCGCCCACGGGCTCCGTCACGATGCCGTCGATGATGCCGAGGCGCAGGAGGTCCTGGGCGGTGATCTTCATGTTCGTGGCCGCATCCTGGGCGCGGGCGGAATCGCGCCAGAGGATCGAGGCCGCGCCTTCCGGGGAGATCACGCTGTAGATCGCGTGTTCCAGCATCAGCACCTTGTTGGCGGTGGCGATCGCGATGGCGCCGCCCGAGCCGCCTTCGCCGATCACGACCGACACGTTGGGCACGCCGAGCGAAAGCTGCATCTCGGTCGAGCGGGCGATGGCCTCGGCCTGCCCGCGCTCCTCCGCCTCGATGCCCGGATAGGCGCCCGCGGTGTCGACGAAGGAAATGACCGGCAGACCGAACCGGTCGGCCATCTCCATGAGGCGAACGGCCTTGCGGTAGCCCTCAGGACGGGCCATGCCGAAATTGTGCCGGATGCGGGTCTCGGTGTTGTGGCCCTTCTCCTGGCCCATCACGCAGACGGGCTGGCCGCGGAACCGGCCGAAGCCGCCGACGATCGCCTCGTCCTCGGCGAACTTGCGGTCGCCGGCGAGCGGGGTGAACTCGGTGATGAGCCCGGCGCAGTAATCGATGAAGTGCGGACGCTGGGGGTGGCGCGCGACCAGGGTCTTCTGCCAGGGCGTGAGCTTGGCATAGAGTTCCTTGAGGGCGTCGGCGGCCTTGACCTCCAGGCGGGAGATGTCGTCCGTGATGGAGACGGCATCGCGGTTCTCACCGAGCGCCCGAAGCTCCTCGACCTTGGCTTCCAGCTCGGCGACGGGCTTTTCGAAATCGAGATAACTGCGCATCAGACTCTACAGCATCGGGCCCAAAAGTGGATTGGCACTTTTGGGTCGAACCCGATGCTTCCTCCTTTATGAGAACATCGTTCAGGCAGAAACCGGATCCTCTTTTCCGCACGATGCTCTGGTGGAAAAATGAAGGCCGGCGTGACCGTATAGCCCTGCCGAAGCGGCCGGACACTGGCGTTTCGCAGGGGCCAAGTCAAGTTAAGCGCTGCCTTACTCGCTCAAAACCCGGCAGAATCAAGGAGGAGCGCGTCATTCGCGATGCCGGCGCCGCAGGCACCGGAGCGAACACCGGGGATAGGCGGCGGGAGCGGCGCACCGCATGGACGGCGCCCGGCCGGTAGAGCTGCTTCGTCGCTTCCACGATGTGGAGGCCCGCGAAGGGCAGCGAGAATCCGGCCCCGACCCGCTCCCAGGCCTGGGCGCTCTGGAGAAGGAGGCGGTTGCGCAAGGGTGGCACGTAGAGGGTCTCCGCCCAGCCTTCCGGCGAGAACCAGGTCTGGCGCATCAGGCTCTTGAGCTGGGAGCGGCTGTAGGGCTGGCCGTAGCCGAACGGCGTGGTGTCCATGCGCGCCCACAGGCCGCGCCGGTTGGGCGCCACCAGGATGATCCGCCCGCCCGGTGTGAGAATGCGCCAGATCTCGTGGAGGAGCTCGCTCGGGCTCTCCACGGTCTCCAGAGCATGGACCACGAGAACCCGGTCGATGGAGGCATCGGGCAGGGGCATCATCAGCGGGTCGACGAGAGCCGAGGCCGAGGCCCCGGTGCTGGGCCAGTTCACGACGCCCTGGTTCGCCGGCATGAAGGCCAGGGTCCGCTCGCTCTCGTCCTTGACGGCCGACAGATAGGGAGGCGCATAGCCGAGGCCCAGCACGCGCAGGCCCGTCAGCGGCCCCCAGAATCTGTCGATGGCACGCCCGACGAAGCGGCGCGTCACAGCCCCGAGCGGACTGGCGTAGAAGCCGCGCAGATCGGTGATGTCGATGCTCATGGCCTCAACGGGATGCCTCTTGCTCCGGCCCGGCATGCGCATTGCGGCGCTCCGGGTCTGGTTTCACGCGCCGACTGTTCCATGATAGCTCAGAGCACATCAAGACAAGGTGCCCCGATGTCCGCCCAGATCCACGCCTTTCTCTGCCTTCAGGACAATATCGGTGTTCTGATCCACGATCCCAATACGGGCGCCTGCGCGGCTGTCGACGCGCCGGACGAGGGTGCAATCCTGGCGGCTCTCGCCCAGACCGGCTGGCAGCTGACCGACATCCTCATCACGCACCGGCATGGTGATCACGTACAGGCCGCCGAGCCCCTGAAGCGCCGCACCGGATGCCGCGTGGTGGCACCGGTCAAAGCCCGCGAGGCAGTGCCGCATGCCGACGCCTACGTGCGGGAGGGCGACACGGTGCATGTGGGCGGCCTTCAGGCGCATGTTTGGGAGACGCCCGGACATTGCCTGGATCACGTGTCCTACTGGTTCGCCGCAGACCGGGCGCTGTTCGCCGGCGACACCCTCTTCACCCTCGGCTGCGGGCGGATGTTCGAAGGAACCTACGCCGAATTCTGGGCCTCGCTCCAGCGACTGGCCGCCCTGCCGGACGAGGCCCGGGTCTATTGCGGGCATGATTACACCCTCTCCAATGCGCGCTTCGCGCTGGCGGCCGATCCGGACAACGAGGCGCTGCGGGCACGGGCCGCGGAGGCCGAGACAGCCAGGGCCGAGGGTCGCTTCCTCGTGCCGACGACCATCGGACAGGAAAAGGCCGCCAATCCATTCCTGCGCTCCGGGGAGCCGGCCCTGGCGAAATCCGTTCATAAGGAAGGAGCGGCGCCCGTGGAGGTGTTTCAGGCCTTGCGTGAATGGAAGAACAGGTTCTGATGGGGGCATGACCTTGCGGGAGCGGACAGCCTCATGAACGACCACAGCCTCATCATCGGACTCGAGAGCCGTCTCCTGAACGCCTGGCCCTCGTTCGATTATCAGCTCTATGACGGCTGGGTTCTCCGCCTTGCGAACGGCTACTCGAAACGCGCCAATTCCGCGACGCCCTTCCGCCCGGACATCGGTCTCGACGATGAGTTGCTCGATTACATGATCGCGCGCTTCGTGGAGGCCAGCGTGCGCCCCACGTTCCGTCTCAACGGGGTGCAGGCAGGCGGTGTCGACGAGCTGCTGAAGCAGCGCGGCTTCAAGGAGGTCGAGCCGACGCATGTCCTCGCGGCTCCCATCACGAGCGGCGATTGCGAGATCGACCCCGAGGTCAATCTCGACCCCCAGGTCTCCAAGCGCTGGGTGAGGGCGGCGGCGGAATCCTACGGCGGCGACAAGGCCGATGACGAGACCCTGATGAGGATCGTCTCCCGCATCCGTCAGAAGACGGCCTTCGCCACGCTGAGCCTCGACGACAGGCCGGTGGCCTGGGGCCTGGGGGTGGTGGAGCGCGGCTATGTCGGCCTCTACGACATCGTGGTCGCGCCGGACCTGCGCGGCATCGGCCTCGGCCGCCGCGTGGTCGCAAGCCTCATGGCCTGGGGCTGCGGGCAGGGGGCACACACCGCCTACCTCCAGGTGCGTGAGGAGAACGAGATCGCCCGCTCGCTCTATGGCACGCTCGGTTTCGAGACGGCCTACCGCTACACCCACCGGGTCATGCCGGGACGGTCTTCTTCGACGTGAGAGTGGCGACCAGCGCGCCGGCCACGATGAGCCCGCAGGCGAGCGCCAGCGTCAGGGTCGGTTCCGCATAGCCGGCCACCACCAGGAGCAGGGTCGACAGCACCGGCGTTGCATACGAGGCGACCCCGAGGAAGCGGATGTCGCCGCGCTTCATGCCGATGTCCCACACATAGAAGGCCGCGCCTACGGGTCCGAGGCCGAGCCCCAGAAGGGCGAGCCATTGCGTCGTCGTCTCGGGCCAGACGGTGGTCTCGAAGGCCAGATGGCAGACGAGGCTCAGGAGCGACGTCATGAGGCAGAACCCGGCCACAGCATCGGTCGGCACCTGGCCGAAGCGGCGGGAGAGAACCGAATAGCCAGCCCAGACGAAGGCCGCCACGAAGGCGCAGAGATAGCCCGGCATGTATTCGGCGCGCGCGTCCAAGGCACCGCGCCCGGCGATCAGCACCACGACGCCGGCGAAGCCGAGCAGCGCCCCCACGATATGTGACCTCTGCAGATGCTCGCCCGGCAGCAGCGAGGAGAACAGCACGATCAGCAGGGGCCAGAGATAGTTGATCAGGCCCGACTCCGCCGGCGGCGCCCAGCGCAGGGCCGCAAAGTAGAGCGCGTGATAGCCGAAGAGGCCGCCGATCCCGAGCGCCCAGACGACCGGCTTCTGGCGCAGCGCTTTAAGCCCCTGAGGCCGCACGATCCAGCTCGCCACGCCGACCAGCCCGCCGACCAGGAAGGTCATGGCGGCAAGTTGGAAGGGAGGAATCGTGCCCGTCGCCGCCGTGAGCAGGGCGAGCATGGACCAGAGCAGGATGGCCGCGAGGCCGATGGTGGTGGCGGTGCGAGTCGTCATGGTGGCCGCCACCTATCACGACTTTCGCCAGGAAGCGAAGCTCCGCGGCGGGTCCTGCCGGAAATTCTAGTAGGTGGTGCGCCCGCCGCTCAGATCGAAGGTGGCCGCCGTGGTGAAGGAGTTTTCCTCGGAGAGCATCCAGGCCACCATGGCGGCGATCTCGTGCAGTTCGGCGAAGCGGTCGCGGGGGATGCGCACGCGCATGTACTCGATGAATTCCGGCGTCAGGGAATCGAGGATCTTCGTCTTGGCCGTGGTGGGCGTGATGCAATTGACCGCGATGCCGGTCTTGGCCAGCTCCTTGCCCAGGGACTTGGTGAGCCCGATGATGCCCGCCTTGGCGGCGCTGTATGCGGCAAGGTTCGGATTGCCTTCCTTGCCCGCGACCGACGCGATATTGACGATCCGGCCGTAATCGTTCTCCAGCATGATCGGCACGATGGACCGGCAGCAATTGAAGGTGCCGGTCAGGTTGACGTCGACCACGCTGCGCCATTCCTCGACGGAATAATCGGCGAGCGGCTTGACCGGCCCGGTGATCCCGGCGCCGTTCACAAGGCCGTCGATGCGCCCGAAGGCCCCGCGGGTCTGCTGCGCCGCATGCTCCACCGACACGCTGTCGGCGACGTCGACGCTCAGGCCGATGCAATCCTTGGACAGGGCTGCGGCACTCGCCTCGGTCTCCTCGAGGCGGAGATCCCAGATAGCGACCCTAGCGCCCGATTGCACCAGGCGCTCGCCGATCGCATAGCCGATGCCGCGGGCGCCCCCCGTGATCACGACGGTCTTGCCCGCCATGTCGATGCGGTTCATGCCTCAAGTTCTCCGTGTTGTAAAAAAGGATGCGCCGCATCGAGCCCGGAGCGCAGCGTCGGACCGCGCCCGGGACGATGTCGTGCCGATTAGGCCATGTACTGCCCGCCGTTGACGGACAGGGTCGAGCCGGTCACGAAACCGGCCTCGTCGGCG
>NZ_JAGPUP010000388.1:0-6224 GCF_018069605.1 Microvirga sp. HBU67558
CCTGTCCCGGCCATCCCGATACGATAAAGCGCAGTGCTTCAAGCCATCGGGATCACCGGGACAAGCCCGGTGATGGCGAAGGAGGGTGATGACGGCGAGCAGGGGACGAGGAAGGTGACCGGCCTGCATCGGCCCGTCGCCGGACCGGGAATGCCCGTCACCCGTCCTGATGCTCGCCGCGCCGCACGATGCGCATGGCCGTGATCGTCACCGGGCCGGCGCGCAGGAGGTTCATGGCCGAGACGATCATCTCGGCCAGCCGCTCGGGCGTGACGCTGTCGCCCGCGATGTCGAGGAGGAAATCCTTCGCCTCCACGTGGCCGCCATTGGTGAAGTCGACGCGGGCGTCGAACTTCACGCGATGCGTGGAGGCGGGATCGGCCCGATAGGGCTGCGCCGCAGGATCCGGATGGAAGGTCCGTGGCAGGTCCATCAGCGCATTCCCCGGCGGTCGCTCATCACAGTCTCACCTCGGCAACCAATGGCCCGTCCCTCTCCCGTCATCACCGGCCTTGTGCCGGTGATCCCGACCGGGAGAGCGTTGCGCTTCACCGCATCGGGATGGCCGGCACGAGGCCGGCCATGACGACGCGGGGTCCGATGCGTCATCGCAGGCTTCCGCAGAAGCGCTGGATGCGGTGGCAGGCATCTTCCAGCGCCGCGTTGGACGTGGCGTAGGAGATGCGGAAGTTGGGGCCGAGGCCGAAGGCCGAGCCGTGCACGGCCGCGACGCCCTCGGCTTCCAGCAGCTCGGACACGAAGTCCTCGTCGGTCTCCAGCACCTTGCCCGACGGCGCGGTCTTGCCCATCGCGTCGGCGCAGGACGGATAGACGTAGAACGCGCCTTCCGGCATCGGGCACTTGAGGTATTTCGACTGGTTGAGCATGGACACCACGAGGTCGCGGCGCTCCTGGAACGCCTTCCTGAACACCGTGAGGTGATCCTGCGGCCCGTCGAGCGCCTCCACGGCGGCCCATTGCGAGATCGAGGCGGCGCCCGATGTCTGCTGGCCCTGCACGAAGTCCATCGCGTTGATCAGGTGCTGCGGACCGGCCGCGTAGCCGATGCGCCAGCCGGTCATGGCATAGGCCTTCGACACGCCGTTCATGGTGAGCGTGCGCTCGTAGAGGTTCGGCTCGACCTGGGCGGGCGTGACGAACTCGAAATCCCCGTAGGTCAGGTGCTCGTACATGTCGTCGGTGAGCACCCACACGTGCGGATGGCGCATGAGCACGTCGGTGATCGCCTTCATCTCCGCGCGCGAATAGGCCGCGCCGGTCGGGTTCGACGGCGAGTTGAGGATGATCCACTTGGTCTTCGGCGTGATGGCGCGCTCGAGCGGCTCGGGCTGGAGCTTGAAGTTGTGCTCCATGGTGCAGTCGACGAAAACCGGCTTGCCGCCGCACAGGCCGACCATCTCCGGATACGACACCCAGTAGGGCGCCGGGATGATGACCTCGTCGCCCGGGTTCAGGGTGGCGAGCAGCGCGTTGTAGATCACCTGCTTGCCGCCCGTGGACACGATGGTCTGCGAGGGCTTGTAGTCGAGGCCGTTCTCGCGCTTGAACTTGCGGGCGATGGCCTCGCGCAGGGGCACGATGCCGGAGACCGGCGTGTACTTGGTCTCGCCCCGGCGGATCGCCGCGATGGCCGCTTCCTTGATGGTGTCGGGCGTATCGAAATCCGGCTCGCCGACGGAAAGGCTGATCACGTCCCGCCCCTGAGCTTTCAGATCCCGCGCTTTCTGCGTGATGACGATGGTGGCAGACGGCTTGATGCGGGAAAGGGCGTCAGACAAAAAGCCCATGGGAATCCTCCGATCGGGGCGTTAGATAAGGACCGTGACGGCGGCGGACCCTAATGCATCGGACCCAAAAGTGGAATCCACTTTTAGGATCCAATCCGATGCTTTATTCCAGAATGAGAGCATCGTTGATGCGGAAAACCGGATCCACTTTTCCGCACGATGCTCTAAAGCGGCCAAGCCGCCCAAGCAAGCAAAACAGCAAGCAGAACCGGCCTATCCCGGCCCGTTTTCGAGGAGCCGCCTTTTCCGATGAGCACATCCCTCACCCGCCGCCTCGCGCTCGGCCTCGTCGCCGGCGCGGCCCTCTTCGCCGGCGCCGCCGCCGCCCAGGATTTCCCGACCCGCGTCATCAAGATGGTGGTGCCCTACCCGGCCGGCGGGCCGACCGACGTGATCGCCCGCATCGTGGCCGAGGAGATGGGCAAGTCGCTGGGCCAGAACGTGATCGTCGAGAACCTCGCCGGCGCCTCGGGGGCGGTCGGCACCCGGGCGGTCGCCAAGGCCGAGCCCGACGGCTACACGATCGTGTTCGGCAACAACCAGACCCACGGGAACAACATGTTCCTGCTCAAGGAGCCGGGCTACGACGCCGTGAAGGACTTCGCCCCGCTCGCGGGCGCGGGCGCCTTCGAGCACGTCTTCGTGGTGAGGAACGACCTGCCGGCCAAGACCATCCCGGAGCTGATCGCGCTCGCCAAGCAGGATCCCGGCAAGCTGAACTACGGCTCGACGGGCGTCGGCTCCGGCTCGCACCTCGCGACCGAGCTGTTCATGACCCGCACGGGCACCAAGATGACCCACGTGCCGTTCCGGGGCGCCGCCCCGCTGGTGACGGAGATCATGGCGGGCCGCATCGACGTGTCGAACTCGACCCTGCCCAGCGTGCTCGCCCAGTTCCAGGCCGGGCAGATGCGCGCCATCGGCATCGCGAGCCCGCAGCGCAACCCGCAGGCGCCCGACGTGCCGACCCTGCGCGAGCAGGGCATCACCGATGCGGACGCGGAATCCTGGGCCGCCTTCTTCGCCCCGGTGAACACCCCCAAGCCGGTCCTCGACAAGCTGTCCGGCACGATCATCGCGATCCTCAACAAGCCCGACGTCAAGGAGCGCATCACCAAGCTCGGCTTCACCCTGAACGTGCGCGACCCGGAGGCGTTCAAGCCCTATCTCGCCAAGGAGATCCAGACCTGGGCCGAGATCATCAAGGCGGCCGGCATCAAGGCCGAGTGATCGGCATTTCCCCGAGATGGCCGGGCCTGTCCCGGCCATCTCGATACGAAGGGCGCGGCGTTTCACACAATCGGGATCACCGGGACGAGCCCGGTGATGACATCGAGGGGGAGCAGAACCCATGCAGCGTCACCAGGGCCGACTGATCGACCACATCCACCTGCGGGTCTCGGACCTCGAGGCGAGCCGGCGCTTCTACCGGGCCGTCCTGGAGGCGGTCGGCCGCACGTTCACCTCGGAGAGCCCGGAGCATTTCGCCTGCGACGAATTGTGGGTCGACCGGGCGGACGGGCCGGTGTCGCGGGTCCATCTCGCGTTCCAGGCCCGGGATCGGGAGGCGGTCCACGCCTTCCATGCGGCGGCCCTCGCGGCCGGCGGGCGCGACAACGGCGGGCCCGGAGAACGCTCCTATCACCCAGGCTATTATGCCGCGTTTGTCCACGACCCCGACGGCCACAATATCGAGGCGGTTCATCATGGGCCGGCCGAGCGCACTGCGGAATCCGTGATCGTCACGCCGAAACCATAAGCCCGCGCTGCCACAATCGTTAATAATTAGTTAACGCCGACACTTAGCCGAGAAACCGGATGCGACACTTTCGGATAGGGCTGGAACTTTCTTGAATCGCACAGGTTTTTCTCCCGTAGCCTCCTTTGGTTGCTGGGACCTGGACCAATGAAAACTTTCCGGCCAAGAAACGCCTATCATGTTTCCTCCCGCGCCCACCGCCTGGACCCGCGTCAGGAAAGCCGCCGCTCGCTCGCCCTCGTCATGCTGCTGGGCCTCGCGACGCTCTCCGTGATGGCCACCACCCAGACCCTGTCGGCCCAGGACCCGAAAACCGTCCACGTGTATTCTCCGCGATAACGCGTGAGTGAACGGCGGCACGGTTGACGGCCCGTCTCAGGAGTTTAGCTCTCCGGCATCGTGAAAGGCGGAGAGAATCCCAGATGCTGAGCCCCCGTATCGCCCTGACCTGCGCGCTTGCTTTCGGCGCCCCCCTCTCCTCCGCCCTCGCCCAGGACACCCAGCGCTTTCGCACCGACAAGATCGAGGTGATCGTCGAGACGGTGGCGCGCAATCTCGAAAATCCCTGGGGCCTCGCGTTTCTCCCCGACAATCGCCTGCTGGTGACGGAACGGTCCGGCCGCCTGCGCATCGTCGATGCCGGCGGCAACCCGTCCGAGCCGATCAAGGGCCTTCCGCGTCTGTCCGTCCGCGGCCAGGGCGGGCTCCTCGATGTGGCGCTCGATCCCGCCTTCGCGCAGAACCGCCTGGTCTATCTGAGCTTCGCCGAGGACCGCGGCGAAGGCCGCAACGGCACGAGCGTGGCGCGGGGGCGCCTCAGCCAGGATGGCACGGCTCTCGAGGGCACCGAGGTGATCTTCCGCCAGGAACCGTCCTATGCCGGCACCCACCATTTCGGATCGCGCCTGGTCTTCGGCCGGGATGGCAATCTCTTCGTGACGCTCGGCGAGCGCAACGACCTGCGCGACAAGGCCCAGAACCTCAACAACCACCTGGGCAAGATCGTGCGCATCAAACCCACGGGCGGCGCCGCACCCGACAATCCCTTCCTCGATCGCGAGGATACCCGCCCGGAGATCTGGTCGTCCGGCCATCGCAACGTGCAGTCGGCGGCCCTTCACCCGACCACCGGCGAACTCTGGACCGTGGAGCACGGGGCGCGGGGCGGCGACGAGGTCAACATCCCGCAGAAGGGCCGGAACTACGGCTGGCCGGTGATCTCCTACGGGGTGCATTACTCGGGCCAGAAGATCGGCGAAGGCACGAAGAAAACCGGCCTGGAGCAGCCGGTCTATTTCTGGGACCCGTCCATCGCGCCCTCCGGCATGGCCTTCTACACGGGCGACCAGTTCCCGGCGTGGCGCGGCAGCATCCTGGTCGGGGCGCTGGCCGGCAAGCTCGTCACGCGGCTTGAGACCAACGGCAACCGGGTGACCGGCGAGGAGCGCATGCTGCAGCAGCTCGGCGAGCGCATCCGCGACGTGCGCCAGGGCCCGGACGGCCTCGTCTATCTCCTGACGGATTCCCGCAGCGGCCGCATCCTGCGCATGAAGCCCGCGACATAATGATCCGCGGGCGGGTCTCCGGGCGCGCCATCCGGGACTGAGTGATCCCGGCCCCGCAGCCGGTGCATCGTGCGGACCCGGAGGGCCGCGTCAGCGGAACCTGGACCCGGTTCTCCGCCACGACGATGCTCACATCCATGACGAAGCATGGGATCCGATGCTTGAGAGGCCCTCTGTTCGGAGAGTAGCCCAAGGGAATGATCGCCTGTTAAGCAATGTCGTTCGCGCGCGGCTGGGGGGCTGCGTGTCTTGATTGCTTGAGAGCCCGACCATGTTCCTGTCCGTGCAATCCGTTGTCCGTCCGACGAGTGCCGATACCCTGAGGCGGGTGTCGACGGCCGCCGACGGAATGGAGAGACTGGGCAACAGCTCCGACGCCCAGTTCAGCCCGGACGGACGCTCCATCGTATTCGCGTCCGACGCTCCCCTGGTCGCCGGCGACGACAATCACAAGTCCGATATCTACATCAAGAACCTGATCACGGGCGCGATCACTCGTGTCTCAACGGCAGGCGCCACGCAGGCAAACGACTTCAGCACGAACGCCCGGTTCAGCCCGGACGGGCGCTTCGTGCTGTTCGAGAGCCTCGCCAGCAATCTGGTCGCCGGCGACAACAACCACAGCGCCGACATTTTCATGAAGGAGCTGAGCACCGGCGTGATCACGCGCCTGTCGGTGGATCAGAACAAACTCGAGGCGAACAACGGTAGCTATGACGCGCGGTTCAGCGCGGACGGGCGCTTCATCGTGTTCGAGAGCGACGCCTTCAATCTCGTGGCCGGTGATCCCGACAACCAAGCGACCGACATCTTCCGCCTGGAGCTGAGCACCGGCGTCGTCGAATGCGTTTCGACCGTCAACGGGATCTTCGGAAATCATTACAGCTATGGCGCTCGGTTCGGTCCGGACGGGCGCTCCGTCGTGTTCACCAGCGATGCCGACAATCTGGTTGCCGGCGACGGCGACGGCAACGGCAAAGCCGACATCTTCCTCAAGAACCTGGACACCAAGGAAGTCACACGCATCTCCGTCGCAAAGAACGGCGCCGAGGCGAACAACGGCAGCTACAACGCCCAGGTCAGCCCGGACGG
>NZ_JAGPUP010000389.1:0-6284 GCF_018069605.1 Microvirga sp. HBU67558
AGATCACAAACCCGTCTATCCGACCCTGCCCCGTCATGGCCGGCCCTGTGCCGGCCATCCCGATCCGGAAGAGCGCCGCACCTCAGACAAGCGGGATCACCGGCACAGGGCCGGTGATGACGGGGGCAGGATCAGGGCAGACCGTCCCGATCGGAAAGGCGCAGCATTCCAAACAATCGAGATCACCGGCACGAGGCCGGTGATGACGCGAGAGTGTCAGGTTTGCTCCCACCCGGAAGCACGAAGATCACGAAGATCTTGCCAAGGCCGGTTGAACCGCGCAGAAGCTGTGCCCCGGATGGCAGGCTCCTTGCCCTGCGGAGCGGAAGGTGAGTGTCGATGAAGTGGAGCGCCTGGATCGCAGGAGCGGCGGCAGCCTGCCTGTGCGGTAGCGCCTGGGCCCAGCAGCCGCTGACGGAGGTGACCTTCGGCACCAACTGGATCGCCCAGGGTGAGCATGGGGGCTATTATCAGGCCCTGGCCGATGGGACCTATGAGAAGTACGGCCTCAAGGTCACCATCGTGCCGGGCGGCCCCCGGGCCAGCAACCGCATGCTCATGACGGTCGGCAAGCTCGATTTCTACATGGGCGGCAGCATGATCCAGGCCTTCTCGGCAGTGGAGAAGGACATTCCGACCATCGTGGTGGCGGCCCATTTCCAGAAGGAGCCGCAGGTGCTCCTCAGCCATCCGGGCCAGGGGCTCGACGCCTTTCTCGACCTGAAGACCTCGAACGACATTCTCCTGTCCAAGGACGGTGCCGCCACCTTCTTCCAGTGGATGAAGGCGGAATACGGGTTCAAGGACGAGCAGGTGAAGCCCTTCGGCTTCAACCCGGCGCCGTTCATCGCCAACACGGCGGCGGTGCAGCAGGGCTACGTCACGTCCGAACCGCTGACCATCGAGAAGGCGGCCGGCTTCAGGCCCAACGTGTTCCTGCTCGCGGATTACGGCTTCAGCACCTATTCCACCACGGTCGAGACGCGCCGCGAGGTGGTGGAGAAGAACCCCGACCTCGTGCAGCGCTTCGTCGATGCGTCGACGATCGGCTGGTACAACTACCTCTACGGGGACGCCACGAAGGCCAAGGCGCTCATCAAGCGCGACAACCCGGAGATGACCGACGAGTTGCTCGCCTATTCCCAGGCCAAGATGAAGGAATACGGCATCGTCGATTCCGGCGACACGCAGACCCTCGGGATCGGCGCCATGACCGATGCACGCATGAAGGACTTCTTCGACAAGATGGTGAAGGCCGGCCTCTTCAAGCCGGACCTCGATTATCGAAAAGCCTACACGCTCCGGTTCGTGAACAAGGGCGTGGGACTGAACCTGAAGAGATAAGAGAGGAGAGCGACGCCTTTCCGCGTCGCCGCACCCATGACGCAGCTCTCGCCCGCGCTCGTTTCTCTGAGAGACGTCACGAAGGTCTTCTCCAACGGCGTGACGGCGCTTGCCGGCTTCGACCTCGACGTCGTCGCGGGCGAGTTCGTGTCGCTGCTCGGGCCTTCGGGATGCGGCAAGTCCACGGTGCTGCGCCTGATCGCGGGGCTGGCGCAGCCGACGGAAGGAAGCATCACGTGGCCGGGCGCGACAGGCGCCGATCATCGCGGCGAGATCGGCTTCGTGTTTCAGGATCCGACGCTGATGCCCTGGTCGAGCGTGGCGGACAACGTGTGGCTCCCCTTGCGCCTGCGGGGCGTGTCGAAGCGCGATGCGCGCGATCGCATCGCCGAGAGCCTGGCCCTCGTCGGGTTGAGCGACTTCGCGAAAGCCTATCCGCGCGAGCTCTCCGGCGGCATGCGGATGCGCGTGTCCATCGCCCGCGCCCTGTCCCTGAAGCCCAGGCTGCTTCTCATGGACGAGCCCTTCGCGGCCCTCGACGAGATCGCCCGCTTCCGGCTCAACGACGATCTGCTGCGCCTGCAGGGCGAGCTGCGCTGCACCGTCGTGTTCGTGACCCACTCGGTCTACGAGAGTGCCTATCTGTCGAGCCGCGTCGCGATCATGTCCGGGCGGCCGGGCCGCATCGTCGCCGAGGTTCGAGGAGAGCGGCGCGCAGAGCGCCCGAAGGACTTCCGCGCCGGAGCGCGCTATGCGGAGTTGTCCGGGCGGATCTCGCGGATCCTCCTCGAGCAGGCGCCGGAGGAGCGACCGTGACGGCATCGATTCCCAGGCCCTTACGCCGGCGAGGTGATCCTTTGAAGATCGTCCTGCCGCTCGTCGTCTTCGCAGCCGCCGTCGCCGGGTGGGAAGCCGCCGTGCGCATCGAGGGCATCCCGCCCTACATCCTGCCCGCGCCGAGCCTGATCGCCAGGACCCTCGTGACCGACTGGCCGCTGCTGTCCGCCTCGCTCCTGACGACCCTCGAGACGACCATCGCCGGCCTCGCGCTGGCCGTCTGCGGCGGGGTGCTGCTGGCGGTCCTTCTGAGTCTCTCGAAGGTCGTCGAGTATTCGCTCTACCCGTTCGCCGTCGTCCTGCAGGTCACCCCCGTCATCGCCGTTGCGCCCCTGCTCCTGATCTACATGCCGCAGGACGTGGCGGTGCTGGCCTGCGCCTGGCTTGTCGCCTTCTTCCCGGTTCTGTCGAACACGATGCTCGGCCTGCAATCCGTCGACAGAAACCTCATGGAGCTGTTCGAGCTCTATGGTGCGCCGGCGTCCGGAAGCGCAGCGGCGCGCTTCAGAGCCCGGCTGAAAGCCCTGTGGTATCTGCGCCGCCCGGCCGCTCTGCCGGCCTTTCTGGCCGGTCTGCGGATCGCGGGCGGGCTGTCCCTGATCGGCGCCGTGGTGGCCGAGATGGCCGCGGGATCGGCCGGGGCCGGATCGGGGCTCGCCTACCGCATTATCGAGAGCCAGTACCGGCTCAACATTCCGCGCCTCTTCGCGGCCCTCGTGCTGCTGGCGCTGACCGGCATCGGCCTGTTTCTCGTCCTCGCCTGGCTCAATCACATTCTCCTGCGCCGCTGGCACGAGAGCGCCCTGACCCGGGAGGCCTGAAGGCATGATCCCTTAGCCTGTTAAATATATGCCGGCTTGTCATCGTACCGTCATGAGTTCGAGCCATGGTAGGCTCGAAAAGCTTCGAGGGGCGAGAGACGATGGACACCGACAACAAGCATCCGGGCGTCAAAAGCGTCGGGTGGGCTCTGGTTCAGGCTTCACGCCTGCATCGCAGCCGTACGGGCGACAAGCTCTCGGAGCTCGGTCTCTTCGCCGGTCAGGAGCAGGTTCTCCAGGCCCTCGGCAATTCCGGCCCCATGACCATGGGGGAACTCGCGGCCATCCTGCGGGTGCGTCCGCCGACCGCCTCCAAGACGGTTTCCCGCCTCTCCAGCCTCAAGCTGGTGGAGCGCCACACCGAGCCGGGCGATGCCCGGGTCGTGCGCGTGAAGCTCACCAAGGAGGGCAAGCGCAAGGCGGCCGCCATCGACGCCCTGTGGGACGAGGTCGAGTCCGAGCTGCTTCAGGGCTTCGATTCGAAGGACCGCAAGCGCCTGCGCAAGCTCCTGCGCAAGGCCGCCAAGAATCTCGCGGGCCTCACCGGAGCCGATCAGACCGGGTTCGAGACCGACGACGAGGTGGACGGGCTGGAAGCCGCCAGCGAGCCGGAGATGGCCGCGACGGCCTGATCGTCACCTCTGTGTGCCGCGCACGAGGGCCGTGCGTGGCGGACATTCGCCTCGTGACGGCGGAGCGGCTAGCATCTCCGGCATGGCCGACACCGTCACGACGACCCCGCCCACAATCGCCGCGCAGCGTCAGAACCGCATGATCGGCATCGCCCTGATGTGTGCGGCCCTGTTCTGCTTTTCGTGCCTGGACGCGACGGCCAAATGGGTGAACCGGTCGGTCGACCCGATGGTCACGGTCTGGGCGCGCTACATCTCGGCGGCGCTTCTCACCTTCCTGGTCATCAACCCACGGACCCAGCCCGGGGCCCTCAGGACGCGCCGGCTCCCCTTGCAGCTCCTTCGCTCGTTCCTGCTCTTCGCCTCGACGCTCTGCAATTTCTTCGCCCTGAAGTACCTTCAGCTGGTCGAGACGCAATCCATCATCTTCGCGACGCCGCTGCTGGTGGCCCTTCTCGCAGGCCCGGTCCTGGGGGAGCGCATCGGCTGGCAGCGCGTGGCCGCCATCGGGGTCGGATTCATCGGCATCCTCGTCATCACACGGCCGGGCCTGGGCACCATGCATCCGGCGGCCCTTCTCTCGCTGACGGGTTCCGTTGCCTATGCCTTCTACAACATCGTCACGCGCATCCTGGCCTCGAGCGATTCCATCGCGACCACGACCCTCTATTCGAGCGTCGCCGGCATCGTGTTCGTCACGCCGGTGCTTCCCTGGGTGTGGTCCACCCCCTCGTCGCCCCTCGTCTGGTTCCTTCTCGCGACGACTGGCTTCTACGGGGCTTTCGGCCATTGGCTGCTGGTCCTGGCCCATGCCCGGGCTCCGGCCGCGATCCTCGCGCCCTTCATCTACAGCCAGATCGTCTGGATGCTGGTCCTGGGCTATGTCCTGTTCGGCGACTGGCCGGATTCTTGGACCTTCGTCGGGGCTGGCATCGTCATCGCGTCGGGGCTCTATTTGCTCTACCGTGAACGTGTGAAGCCCCGAAAGCCGGACCACTCTCCATGACCGAAGCCTCCATCGACGATCTGCGCGGGATCGGCCCTGTCACGCGGAGCCGACTGGAAGACATCGGCATCCGGACGCTGGACGATCTTCGATCCACCGGATCCGTCGAAGCCTATCGCCGCCTCAAATTCATGCTGCCCCGGCAGGTGAGCCTCAACGCGCTCTATGCCCTGGAAGCCGCCCTGCGCGCGTGCCACTGGCTCGATCTGCCCCAGGACGTGAAGGCGGCCTTGCAGCATCAGGGCAGGATCATCGACGAGGCTCTTCGCCGGGGCGGTGTCACACGCTGCGCCCTTTAACCGACATCGAAATAGGAAACGCCATGAGCCGTACCGACATCCTGATGACTGCGCCGATGATGCCGATCGTGATCGACGCGCTGGACAAGGCCTTCACGCTCCACCGCCTGTGGGAGCAGGAGGACAAGGACGCCTTTCTGAAAGAGGTCGGACCGCGTATTCGCGGCATGGCGACCAGCACGCTGTTCGGCCGTGTGGACGCCACTCTCCTCGATCGCCTGCCGAATGCGGAGATTATCTCGAGCTTCGGCGTCGGGTACGACAACGTGGATGCGGCGGAAGCCGCCAGGCGCAACATCATCGTCACGAACACGCCCGGCGTTCTCGACGACGAGGTGGCCGACCTCACCCTCGGCCTCCTACTCGCGACGCTGAGAAAGATCCCGCAGGCCGACCGCTACCTGCGCGACGGAAAGTGGCCGAAGGCGTCGTTTCCCCTCTCCGCAACCCTGCGCGAGAGGAAGGTCGGCATCGTCGGACTGGGACGGATCGGCAAGGCCATTGCCCGTCGACTGGAAGGCTTCGATGTCAGCATCGCCTATCATGGTCGCACGCAGCAGACCGGCGTGGCTTACCCGTACTATCCGACCGTGACAGGGCTCGCGGAAGCATCCGACGTGCTGATCGTCATCACGCCGGGCGGCGCATCGACGAGGCATCTCATCAACGCGGATGTGCTGAAGGCGCTGGGATCCAACGGCGTTCTGATCAACGTCGCCCGCGGCAGCGTCGTGGATGAGCAGGCGCTGATCGAAGCCCTCCGGTCGGGCACGATCCTGAGCGCGGGCCTCGACGTCTACGAGGACGAGCCGCGTGTTCCGCAGGAACTGATCGATCTGGAGCACGTGGTGCTCCTGCCCCACATCGCTTCTGCTTCGGTTCACACCCGCAGCGGGATGGGCAAGCTCGTGGCCGACAACCTGATCTCATGGTTCGACGGCAAAGGCCCGCTGACGCCCGTGGCGGAGACGCCCTGGCCCCGAACGTAAGGTCCCTTCGAGCGGGGCTCGGCGCGCTTCACGTAATTGGGCGCGGCCGCCGATTGCGGCCGGCTCACGATGCCTCACCGGGTCCGGCTGCCGGAATCCGATCGCGCCAACTCAGCGTGACCGGTCTCAGCGGTAGATCGTTTTGGACAGGGTCTGACGCGGCGAGACGCCGAAGGTGCGTCGGTAGAGGCTTGCGAACTCACCCATGTGATTGAAACCGCAGCTGAGCGCGATCTCGGTCACGGTCGCGCAGGCTGGGTCCGCCAGGAGAAGGGCTTCCTGGGCCCGTCGGAGCCGCAGGGAGCGCAGGAACGCCATGGGGGTCATGCCGCGAAAGCTCTGGAAGCCGTTCTGCA
>NZ_JAGPUP010000390.1:0-6370 GCF_018069605.1 Microvirga sp. HBU67558
TCGTAACCATAGCGGTCACACCGTTCCCCTAACCGGTGCTCACACCGTTCCCCTAACCGTTCCAGGCGAATCATGGCCGACGACCACTACCCCGATACGTCCCTGGACGATGATTGGTGCTCGATCAGCGAGGCCGCTCGCCGTCTTTCCGTAACGCCAACAGCGATCCGGAACAGGATCAAGCGCGGCACCCTGGAAGTCAGGCCGAACGGCAATTTCGGGCGGCTGGTACGGGTGCCCCGCACGGTTCCGGACACGGTGCCTGATACGGTTCCCCTCACCGTTCCCGAACCCGTTCTTGACCAGATCACCGATGTCCTGGTGCGCGAGCTTCGGGAGCGTGTCGCAGACCTTCAGGCGCGAGCGGCGGCGGCGGATGCCGAGAGGACTGCCACTCAGCAGGAAGCGGCACGGGAGCGCCTCGCAGCGGCCCAGGAGCGCGAAAAGCTCCACACCGCCCTGGTAGACACCACCCAGCGCCTCGACCGGCTCCACGAGGCGCGGCAGGCCGACCTGAACCAGCATCGTCAGGAGATGAACGAGCTACAGCGCCAACTGGACGATCTACAGCGTCGTCCGTGGTGGCGTCGGATATGGGCCGCATAGATGGTGAGACCAGAACAAGGCGATCTCTTCATTGTCACATCAATCGACCCGCCTTTGCGCGACAACAGGGATGCGATGGAGCATCCCTTTTTGTCATTACAGAAGCGGCGAACAAAACCGATCATCTACGATAATGGATCGGCGCACATCGAGGTTCATGCCCCCGAAAAATTTGGCATAGCCACGATTTGGGATTGGGACATCATCATTGGCCTGTCATCACAGATAAACGATGGAATAGAAGCAGGACGTAAACCATCACCACGCATTAGCTTTGCGCCATATAACTTGTTGCGATCTATTGGAAGAAATACAGGCGGTAAGGACTATCGAGAGCTTGCTGCCGCGATTCGGCGGCTGCGAATGACAACAATCATCACCAACGTCCGAAGCGATGATGGTGCAGGATTGGAGCGCCCATTTTCCTGGCTCAGCGATTACGCAATCCCGACCACGTACACTTCAACGGTGCTTACTCCGGACGACCACCAGGGCGATGCCGATCCGACGCGACCTTGGGAAGTGGAGCTACCTGGATGGCTCTATAACGCGATCATTCGCCGTCGCGATATTCTCGCCGTTCATCCAGCCTACTTCAGCATCACGAGCGGAATCGGACGCGCTCTGTACCGGCTGGCACGGAAATCCGTTCCAGCGACCGATCCCCAGGTCTGGAACTTCCGGATGGATACCCTGCACCACCGGCTCGGGGTCACGTCATCGCGCCGTGAGTTCGCGAGACAGGTCAGGGAGATCGCGGCGGCAGATACCTTGCCCGAGTACACCCTTCACGTCCGCAAGCACGAAGGGCATGAAACCGTGACTTTCTCCCGAAATAAGAGCAAGCCGCCCAGACCACGCCGAGGCATCTATCGCCCGTGATCATTGCGCTGAAGTATCCATCAGAACCATTGTCAGCCCCAGCGTTTCGCCATCCAAATCCGGTCATGCCCTGGTGGGCGATCCCGCAAGCGGCCAATCTCGGCATAGCCCTGCTTCTGGTAGAACCCAATCGCCTGGAACGTCGATGTCGTTAGTTGCGAGCCAATCGCGCCATGCGCTCGGGCTACATCCTCAGCCAAGCCCAGTAGGCGGGAGCCATAGCCCTGTCCACGCAGGGCTTCATCCACCCAGAAGTGATCTACCTGAAGCCAGCAGAGGACAACCATTCCACGAATGCCCCCGCGCACTTGGTTGTCATCATCGCGCATGAGCAAGGTCAGAGGGACACGCGGTAAGTTGCCGGTTTGCTCAATCATGTGAGCCCCCAGGCCAGCCGTCACGACATCCGCTCCGGAAGGATTGGCTTCCTCAAGAACCTCGATCTGCATGTGATCGCCTTCAGATTTCGCAACACTATTTCGCTGCGTCCTCTGCAATAAACCATACTTACCCTCTCCAAGCGCAAGGGCATTGTGGATTCAGTCGGGGTATCGCCCACAATCGAGACGGGGTATCGCCCACAAATCATCGGGGTATCGCCCACACCCAGGAACGCGGAAACCCAGGTTCAGCAAGCATTTCAGCCTCGGGTTTCGGCCCGTAAACTCTGAAACTCTCTCTACGAGAGTCTTCTAAAACGGCAGGGCTCTGTGGACAAAACCCCGACTTACTTTCGATCTCGAAGATGTTCGGCCATTGTCCATCATCAAGCAGAAGGATGATCTGAACGTCATGGATGGGTTTACGTTCACGTCGAACATTTTGACGTTCATATCAAACGTGATTGCCTCATTAGCATGGCCTGCGGTCGCGATCTTCCTGATCTATCTCCTCCGATCCCACCTGGGCGACTTGGCAGAGCGCCTGCGCGAATTGACTCTCCCAGGCACAAAGGCGGTTTTTGCCGAGAAGTTGGATCAAGCTCGTGAGAAGTTGGAGGAAATCGAGGTTAAAGGTGACGTGTCGAAGCCTGTAATCGAGGAAGCCGATGAGAACCTATCAGATGATGAGAAGTATCTCAGGCTCGCCAGGGATTACCCAGAAGCTGCAATACTGTACGCATTCAAAGAAGTCGAAGAGACGCTTCTGGAATATCACGATTTATTTCCAAAGGCGAAGAAGCGTAATCTGAACAGCATCGTCACTGGACTCCTTAATGTAGGAGTAATCAGCGACAGTATCGTGGGAATGTTTCATGCCGTCCAAGATACAAGGAACACCGCCGTTCATGCGAAAGCTGGCGCAATATCTACAGGCAGTGCTATCGAATACCGCAGGCTGTGCAAGATTCTTGCGTCAGAGCTACGTGATGCAATCAGTAAGCTCCCACAAATAACGAGAATGATGGCGCAGAGCTTGAAGAAAGAGAGCATCAAGGAGCCAGACATGATGTCTCCCAGCAATTGATGCGAGGTTGAAACGACGTTATCAGGCCGCTCAGGTAAAGCATGGGATCACAGAGTATGAGCGTTCTGGACAAGATCAAAGTTGTTGAATGGCATCCGCGTCCGCGCCAGAGGAAGCCGGTTGCAGATCAGGAAGAGAAGCGGCGCACGAAGTTCGTGACGTTTCTGGAAGAGCAGAAGGTTCTTGCTCAAGGCGGAACGCTGAAGAAGAAATCGAAGAAGCCACCGCGTCATGCGTTCTATGAGGCCAACGGAGAATGGTTATTCGAGCCTCGATACGGGACGAAGCTCGTGACCATCAAAGACGGCAAGGCGCTCTGCGTCGCGGGGAAGACGCTCGATGATGTTGTCAAACTGATTGATACCCTGGTCGCTGCGACCAAGGCTAAGGAACTCGATAAGGCATTGGCCGAAGCTGCCGAACGGAAAGCTGTAGGAAAATAATCTCTAAGTCTCCTATGTGTACCCCGGAACTCCAAGGGAAAAGTTGGTTTTCCGGGGTATGTAGTTAGAGATTACTTCTTTGACCTGAACTCAGTATCGAACCCATCATACAGAGCATCAATAAACCTCAACCAAGTGAGACCGTAATGTGCTCCATACTTGACTGGAACATTACCGAGACCTCCCGTTGAGTAATGCGGCATACGTTTGTGTGAGTATGACGCCAGATTCGTGATCGCTTCTTCAACGGTTTGCTTCTTCTTCAAGTTTTTAGCCATCGTCTGCCATTTACCGGTCCACCGTGCGAGGGCATTCTTCAGATCATCCGGCGTCCTCTTACCGAGGGCGATGACGAAATGGACATGGGGCACCAGGAGCCTCTCATCAGGAGCGAGCGGCGTCACGTCATATCCCAGGCTTTCGAGCAGTTCGTACCGATGCGTTTCGGGTTCGAGTTCACGATGCAATTCCAGTTCGTAGGCACCGCGCCAGATCACCCCAGATAGGTGTCGGCCTCGGGTCAGCCCGAGCCAATCAGCCTCGAAGGCCGCGATCATCTTTTGGACCTGGATCAGGATGTCAGCCTGGGCGCTGGCGCTCTTGGCTTCCGCGTCCGTGACCCGAATTGCCCCGAAAATCACCGTCACCCACCGCAGATCGGATCGCTCATGCGTGAGCAGGCAGCGCCATGATGGCGCGAGTGTGTAGCTCCTCGACATGCTTCCGGATCACCGGAATGCCAATGCGAAGAACACGCCGGTCGGCACGTCCGTGAACGAGAACTCGATCTCGCCCGTGTTGATGTCGCGGCGGCGCGACCACTTGTGGCCGTTGCCATGATCTACGTGCTCCAAGCACCAGCCATATGGCTCATCCCAACGGGCGAATTGTTCCTCTTCGTTGGTGGGAGCAGCCAGCGTAACGATATGGGGAAGACGATGTGTGACGGGACCACGCGGATCACGTCGGGCGGCAATTTGCGCTTTGAGCGCAGTTAAATCAAAAGGTGGTTTCATGGTTTTTTATGAATACGTTTAATCAATCTGGACAATGTTGCTTGATGGCGCTGGTTTTCGTCAATTTCTTTCTGAGCAATTCTGGCGAGTTTTATCGCTCTTATTTCCGGATCGGGCTCAAGGGATGCCATTCGCCGCTGCATCTGTAGATCATTGATCTTCGAGCGGTGCTTTTTACATTCTTCGTCTTTCTTCATCCGGAGATCAGCCGTCCGCTGCATCTCCTTCCAGGCCGCGCCTGGGCCAACACTCTTCCGTGGTTTCCTCGGCTTCATGCTTGGAAACCTCTGCGAAAAACGACAGCTTTGAAGCCAGCGCGTCGATCAACTTCGTTGAAGTACGTCGAAAGCGCCGACGAAGGGCATTGCTGTAACCCGCGCACATTCGCGACCGAGTAATGCGCCCAGGCATATACGTCGGGCTTCAAAACGATTTTAGGGAACTCGGTTAGGCGGACCTGGATCGAACCCTTGAACGCATCCTCGAATGTGATCGGGTGAACACGTCCCAGGTGGATCACGCCATTGTACTGGGCCTTCCAAGTCCCATCAGAATAGGCGGGAGAGAAGAAGCCGTAGCAACGCGCCGAGGCCCATCGGTCGTCCTGGCGCTGTCGGCGATCAAAGACACCACGTAGATGCTGCCGCAGATCACGAATACCTTCCAGAAGGGACTGAGGGTCTGAATATGATCCGGTTTCGGTCCGAATCTTATTCAGCCGATGGCCGGTTTCGGTAAGAGCCCAGTCTGATACTGCGTCGGCAATGATACGTGCTCGAAATCGTCGGCAGCGGTCGCAGCTTGGAGATCGGCACCAGTACCAGTGCCCATTGTTCGTTCGGCTTCCGCACATCTGAAGCTTGTCTCGGAGAGATGATGCAGTGAAGTCGGATCGAATTAGTTTTGTCGTTGTCCTCATGTTGAAACCTGGATGCACATTGCATCTTTATTTAGTTTCAGTCTTGAACAACGGCCAAGCTTCGAGTATCTATTTCTTCAGAAAGAATGTACGGATCGAGGCGGTAAACTATGGCTGGCAAGGAAAAAATCAAAGCATTGGCCTACCTCAGAACGTCTTCATCATCGAACATCGGCGTCGATAAGGACTCTGATAAAAGGCAGCGTTCTGCGATCCAGGCATTCGCGAAACGTGCTGGATATGAGATCGGTGATGAGTTCTATGATCAGGCGGTTTCCGGTGCTGATGCTGTTGATGTCCGCCCTGGCTTCAAGAGCATGATGGAGCGGCTGCGTAGCGATGGCATCCAGGTCATCATCGTTGAAACTGCAAATCGCTTTGCACGAGACCTGATCGTTCAAGAGACCGGCTATGAGATGCTGAAGGAGCGCGGGATCACGCTGATCGCAGCCGACAGCCCCGAATCGTTCATTTCGGATACTCCTACGGCAGTCCTCATTCGTCAGGTGTTGGGCTCCGTGAGCCAGTTCGAGAAGGCCATGCTCGTTGACAAGCTACGTGTTGCGAGAACCCGCCTTCGTGAGAAGGGCCTCAAGGTGGAGGGGCGGAAGTCCTACCAGGAAATCGACCCGAAGATGGTTGCCCTGGCGAAGAAGCTTCGTCGGTATCCGGTTCATGGCCGCAGGCGTTCCCTCAGCGAGATTGCGAGCGAGCTTGCCAAGGCAGGCTACATGACCCGTAACGGCAAGCCCTTTGCAAAAACTGCCATCGCCAAGATGGTGGCGGCATGAAATGGGCGACTGCTTCCGGTTCGTATCGTTACCGTCGAGATGCTTCAAAAGCATGGACCGTGACGAACTACTCCTGCCGCGTTCGGCAGCAGAGCGAAGCCTTGTTGATGCAGGAACTGCGTCGTCTACGACCTGGATGTGACGTTGAGTTGGTTTCGATCCGGTGGCGTGATTAACCAATTCGTAACCATAGCGGTCACACCGTTCCCCTAACCGGTGCTCACACCGTTCCCCTAACCGTTCCAG
>NZ_JAGPUP010000391.1:0-6651 GCF_018069605.1 Microvirga sp. HBU67558
GCGGCATTCAAGCTGGGGGCTGCGGCAACGGCGGCGGAGCATCGCATCGTCTACAACCAGACGACCGGCGAGCTGTTCTACGATGCCGACGGCTCGGGCGCCGCGGCGCAGGTCAAGTTTGCCGTGATCGCCAATCATGCGTCGCTCAGCGCAGCCAGCTTCTCCATCTTGTGAGATTCTTCTAGGCGGCCGGGCGGCAGGCTCGCTTCCGCCGCTCGACAATGGATCACATGGGGCGCGGCGGAGGCTGCGCCCTTGCTTTTCGAGCGAGACCATCGTCGTCGGTCCGACCACCGGCGGCTCGTGTGGTGCGCTCGTGCAGGGAGCGCACCCATGCTTCGGCCCGTGGGCCGAAACGACAGGCCTCCTGCCGGACAGGAAGGCACGGCCCCGACGATGATGTGCGAGTTTCCGGCGTTTTCGGCGTGCGATCAGGCAGCCGCGTCCGCGAGGGCGATGTCCGCGTTGGTGGCCTCGGTCAGCGGCAGGTGGACGAGCACGATGGTGCCGACGCCTTCCTGGCTTCTGATGCGCAGGCTGCCGCCGTGGAGCTCCGCGAGGGAGCGGGCGATGGCGAGGCCCAGCCCCGAGCCCTTGTAGCTCTTCGAGAATTCGGTCTCGACCTGCTCGAAGGGCTGGCCGAGCTTGTGCAGGGCGTGATCGGGAATGCCGATGCCGTTGTCTTCCACGTAGATGTTGACGGCGTTGCCGGCCTGGCGCGTGCGCACCGTGATGCAGCCGCCGTCGCTGGTGAACTTCGTGGCGTTCTGGAGCAGGTTGACCAGGATCTGGTGCAGGGCCCGTTCGTCGGCCGGCACGATGATGTCGTCGGGGTTCACGTCCACCGTGACGGAGAGGTTCTTGGCCTTGGTCTGCTCGCCCACGAGCTTGAGGGCGCGCTGGATCGATGAATGCACCTCGATCGGCTGCTTCGTGAGAGACGTACGGCCGGCCTCGATGCGCGACATGTCGAGGATGTCGTTGATCACCGACAGGAGATACTCGCCGCTGGAGCGGATGTCGGAGCAGTACTCCTCGTATTTCTCCGAGCCGAGCGATCCGAAGATGCCGCTCTGCATCACTTCCGCGAACCCGATGATGGCGTTGAGCGGCGTGCGCAGCTCGTGGCTCATGTTGGCGAGGAATTCCGATTTCGCCCGGTTGGCGCTCTCGGCCTGCGCCTTCTGATCGAGATAGCGCTCGGCGAGGTCGGCGAGCTGATGAGTCTGCGCCTCGAGCTTCTGGCGCGACTGCTTGAGATCGAGAACGGTGGCGATGAGTTCCTTCTCGGACTCGACGAGGCGGTGCTCGTGGCGCTTGAGCGCCGTGATGTCCGTGCCGACCGACACGTAGCCGCCGTCCTTGGTGCGGCGTTCGTTGATCTGAAGCCAGCGGCCGTCCTGCAGGCGGGCCTCGAAGGTGCGCGCGCCGACATCCTGCTGCTCGCGGCGCAGGAACTGGTGCTGCACCTCCGGCGGACGGCCAAGCGCCATCACTTCGGCATAGGACTTGCCCTGGAGGTTGGCGTCGGCGGGCAGCTCGTGGAGCTTCTGGAACTTCGAGTTGCACAGAACGAGATTGTTGTTGGCGTCCCAGAGCACGAAGGCTTCGGAGATCGCCTCGATGGCATCGTGCAGGCGGGCGTCGGCCTTGGCGGTTTTCTCCTCCAGGCCGCGCTGCTCGGTCACGTCGACCGCGATGCCGACCAGATGGCTTGCCGCATCGTCCGGATCGTTCATCAGCTCGGCGCGGGCGCGCAGCCACACCCAGTCGCCCGAGATGCTGCGGATGCGGAACTCGTAGTCGACCAGCGAGGTGCTGGCGGAGGCGAGTTGCTCGGCCAGCGTGAAGAGATCCTGATCCTCGGGATGGATCATCGTGTTCACTTCGCCGAAGGACAGGAACTCGTCCTGGCGCTCGTAGCCGAGGAGCTCGTACATGGAGTCGGACCAGTAGATGCGGCCGCGGCCGATATCCCAGTCCCACAGGCCGCAACGCCCGCGGTTGAGCGCGGAATCGATCCGATCGCGCACCTTCTCGCAGACCTCGTCGGCCGCGCGGGCGCGGTTGGCCTGCATCACATAGGCCACGCCGATGCCGAGCAGGACCATGATCGTGGCGCCGAGCAGCGACACGTGCCCGATCGTGCGCGTCCACCAGCCGGACAGAATGTGCGGCATCGGCTGGACCAGGGCGATCTGGCCCGAGGAGGCCTGCAGCGCGCGCACCGTGGCCATGCCCTCCGAGCCGCCGGGAAGCTTGATCGTCATGACGCCGGCGCGGTCGGCGAACAGCATCAGGGGCTGGGCTTCGCCGAGGATGTCCGTCAGCTTGGCCGGGGCCTCTTCCATGGGTGGGTGTACGGCCAGAACGGTGCCGGCCTGATCGACGAGCATGAGCGAGCGGTTCTGCGTCAGGGCGCTCGGCGGCATGTCCTTCGCGAGCCGCTCGAGCTGAGCGGCGGCCTGCGCGCGGTCGGCCGGGGCGCGGACGGCGCCGAGCTTCGCGGCCGAAAGCGACGCGATGATGTCGATGTCGTTGATGGCGTCGAACAGCGTGTCCTTGCGGCCGTCGCGGATCTGGATCCAGGCGCTGCCGGCAAGGGTGACGAGGAACAGGATCAGGAGTGCGGGAACGGCGAGCCTCAGCAGAGGCTCATATTGCTCGAGCCGTCGATAGGCCGGGTTCGCGTCTGATCGCGTCACCCCTAGAATCGTACCCGCGCGTGCGGGTACGCATGCGGTCACCGCCCCCGCCATGCGATGTTTCCTCCGGAACCATTTTCGTCCTGTTTCGGAGGACGTGCCGCATCTCTCCGAATCACTATCAATAGAATCTTGAGCGGGTGATTTGTCTAGTTAGTAGAACCCGAAGGTTAATAAAAAATTTCCCATCCCGCATTCCCCTGGGGAAATCTGGGACAACCCCGTAACCTATTGAAACAAACAGGTTATTTCGTCTGCTCCTCTTCCAGGGAACGGCTCACGATATCCCCTACATCGCGGGAAAGATTGGGCTTTTGCGCGATGGATCGGAGGGCCTGTTCGGCCTGCGATCGGCGGGTGCCTTCCATCATCCGCCAGGTGCTGAAAGCGGTCAGAAGACGGGCCGCAAGCTGTGGGTTCAGCTCGTCCACGCGCAGCACGATCGAGGCCAGAAACCGATAGCCTGCTCCGTCGGCGCGGTTGAACTGGACCTGGTTCAGCATGGCGAAGCTGCCGATGAGCGAGCGCACGCGATTGGGGTTGGAGATGGAGAAGGCCGGGTGCTGCATCAACCCGGTCACGCGCTCCAGGGTGCCGTCCTCCGGGATCGCTGCCTGCAGGGTGAACCACTTGTCGAGCACGAGCGGCTCGTTGCGGTAGCGCTCCCCGAACCGGGCGATGGCCTCCTCGCGCACCGAGCCGGGCAGGGTGGTCAGCACGCTCAGTGATGCGAGGCGATCGGTCATGTTGCTCGCCGATTCGAGCTGCCGCACGGCGAGCGCCTCGCCGGTGCCGGGATCGGCCGCGGCGAGTAGGTCGAGGCACGCGTTGCGCAGGGAGCGCCGTCCGGCACTGGCCGCGTCCGGGCTGTAAGGGCCGGAATCGCTCAAGGTGTCGTAGAAGCGCTGCAGGGGCTCCGCGCAGCTCCGGCCGATCCGGTGCCGCATATGCGAGCGCGCCCGGTGGATGGCGTCGGGGTCCACGTCCTGCCCGATCTCCTGCGCGACGTCAGCCTCGCTGGGAAGCGTGACGACGAGCGCCGCGAAGGCCGGGTCGTCGAGCGCATCCCTGGCCATGAAGGAGCAGAGCGCCCCGGCCAGGGCATCGATATCCCGGTCGTCCGCGTGAATGCCCTTCGCCAGGGCGGTGAGCAGGCGCATGGCCATGGTCTGGGCAGCCTGCCAGCGGTTGAAGGCGTCCGTATCGTGCCGGAGGAGAACCAGCAGCTCCTCATTCGGTAGATCGAGCGACAGCTTCACCGGGGCCGAGAAACCCCGGAAGAGCGACGGAACGGGCCGGGACGTCACGTCCGTGAACGTGATGCTGTCCGTAAGCTTGTCGAACAGGAATACGCCGCGGGAATCCAGGCGCTCGCAGGCGGTGTTCGCCAATGTGCCGTCCTGGGCGACGAGGCCGAGCGCCACCGGGATCGCCATCGCGTCCTTCTTCGGCTGACCAGGCGTCGGGGGCGTGCCTTGCTCGAAATCGAGGCGGAACGTCTTCGCGTCAGGATCGTGATGCCCCTTTACCGTGACCCTGGGCGTACCCGACTGCTCGTACCAGCGGGCGAAGTGGGACAGATCCCGGCCCGTCACGTCCGCGAAGGCGCCCAGGAAATCCTCGACCGTGGCGGCCGTGCCGTCGCAGCGCTCGAAATAGAGATCCATGCCGCGCCGGAAATCGGCCTCGCCGATGATCGTCTTGAGCATGCGGACGATCTCGGCGCCCTTCTCGTACACGGTCGCCGTGTAGAAGTTGTTGATCTCGCGATACTGGGTCGGGCGCACCGGATGGGCGAGGGGGCTCGAATCCTCCAGGAACTGCCGCGCCCTCAGGGTCTTCACCTCGGCGATGCGATGCACCGGGCGGGAGCGCTCGTCCGAGGAGAATTCCTGATCGCGGAAGACCGTCAGGCCCTCCTTCAGGCAGAGCTGGAACCAGTCGCGGCAGGTCACGCGGTTCCCGGTCCAGTTATGGAAGTACTCGTGCGCGATGATCGCCTCGATATGGGCGTAGTCCATGTCGGTCGCGGTCTCGGGGCTCGCCAGGACGTACTTGTCGTTGAAGATGTTGAGGCCTTTGTTCTCCATCGCGCCCATGTTGAAATCGGACACGGCCACGATGTTGAACACGTCGAGATCGTATTCGCGGCCGAACACCTTCTCGTCCCAGCGCATGGAGCGCTCGAGCGCGTCGAGGGCGTAATCGGCGCGGCTCTCCTTGCCGGGCTCCACGTAGATCGCGAGGTCCACCGCCCGTCCGCTCATGGTCGTGAAGGTCTTGGAGACCCGGCCGAGGCGTCCGCCCACGAGGGCGAACAGGTAGGACGGCTTCGGATGCGGGTCGTGCCAGACAGCAAAATGCCTGTCGGAGCCGTCGACGGTCCCGCTCTCGACCGGGTTGCCGTTGCCCAGGAGAACCGGAGCGTCCTCGCGATCCGCCTCGATCCGGGTGGTGTAGATGGCCATGATGTCGGGCCGGTCCAGGAAATAGGTGATGCGCCTGAAGCCTTCGGCCTCGCATTGCGTGCAGTAATTGCCGCTCGACCGGTAGAGGCCCATGAGCTTGGTGTTGGCCGTCGGGTTGATTTCGGTCTCGATGGTGAGCGTGAACGGCTGCCGCGGTGCCTGCGCGATGGTCAACGATTGCGGAGAGACCTCGAACTCGTCGGTGGACAGAGGGCGCCCGTTCAGGGCTACCGCCTTCAGGTTCAGCTCGTCGCCGTCGAGCACCAGGGGGGCGTCCGGGCGTCCCTCAGGGTTGGGCCTCATGGCCACGGTCGCCACGACCTTGGTCTCGGTGGGATGCAGTTTGACGTCGAGTTCGACGCGGTCGATCAGGAAGTCGCTGGGGCGGTAGTCCTCAAGGCGAACGATCTGCTGAGTGTCGGTGCGCATCAAATATCCGCGTGAAACAAAGTTGCGTTAAATGCGAGGGTCTCGGCGAGAGTCTTGGGGGAGAGACCTCCGGTCTGCTCGAAGCAGCATCCATAAGAGGCCATAGGATCTTGAGCAAATCCAAGGCTTTTTCTGCGCAAGAAAAAGGTACCTCTTGAACTCTCCGGCAATTACGCCATGACCTATCCCCGACCCATAAGGAATGTGACCATGGAATATCTGCACACGATGGTTCGCGTCTCGAACCTCGAGGAATCCCTCGATTTCTTCGTCAACAAGTTCGGGCTCGTCGAGGTCCGTCGGACGGACAACGAGAAGGGTCGCTACACCCTCGTGTTCCTGGCGGCTCCTAACGACGTCGACAAGTCGAAGGACACGAAGGCGCCGCTGCTGGAACTCACCCACAACTGGGACGAGAAGGAATATGCCGGCGGCCGCAACTTCGGGCATCTCGCCTATCGGGTCGACGACATCTACGCATTCTGCCAGAAGCTGATGGATGCGGGCGTCACCATCAACCGTCCGCCCCGCGACGGCTACATGGCCTTCGTCAAGACCCCGGACAACATCTCGATCGAGTTGCTGCAGCGCGGCGAACCCAAGCCGGTGCAGGAGCCCTGGGCGTCCATGCCTAATACGGGCACGTGGTGAGGCCGGACGATTCTTGAACGGCAATCGGCTGAGTAATGGACCCGCGAAGGAAAAGGCGCGGCTTTCGGGCCGCGCCTTTTCCTTCGGCGAAGCGCTGTCCTAGCGACGCGTCAGAGGATCTGGAAGTTTGCCGCGGTGAGCGACGCATGGTTGGCGAGCACCGCGAACTTGACCTGCGCCGCGCCGCCCACCCCGTCGGCATCGTAGAACAAGTCGCCGGTCTCCTGATCGTACACGATCCGGTGCACCGCCGTCGTGGCTGCCGTGCCGAGGGTGAACGCCGCCCCCGCCAGGGCATCGTAGCCGGCGCCGGCGAACACGCTCCGGCTGAGCAGGATGCGGTCGCCCTGCGCCAGTGATAAGTCCTGCAGCGTGTCGACGTTGCCCGCACCCAGGCC
>NZ_JAGPUP010000392.1:0-6666 GCF_018069605.1 Microvirga sp. HBU67558
AGGCTATGATCTACCTCGCCGCCGCCGTCATCAACTCACGATGAATCCCCACAAGCCTTAGGTCGCCACATAGGTGAAGCCGCTCACCCACAGGGCGTTCGGCCGCGGCGCCGTGAACTGCCGGTTGACCCGGTCGCGCGGGCAAGGGGCTGCAGCGTCGCTGACGGTCGTCCGGATGCTCTTGCCGCGCACCACGCCTTCGAGGCCCATCTGCCACATCAGCCGGGCGACCGTGCAGCGCGCAACATCGAACCCCTCGCGCTGCAGCTGGCGCCAGACCTTGCGCACCCCATAGACGCCGAAGTTGGCCGCAAAGACCCGGCGGATCTCCTGGCTGAGGTCGGCGTCCCGGCGTTCCCGGGCCGGTCTGCGGTCGGGATGGGCCTTGCGGGCGGCGTGCTCATGGTAGGTCGACGGGGCGATCGGCAGCACACGGCAGATCGGCTCGACCCCGTAGTCCTCCCGATGCTCGTCGATGAAGGCCTTCATGGCTTGAAGCGGCGGTCGCGCTCCGCCTGGGCAAAATACGCGCTGGCCTTGCGCAGGATCTCGTTGGCACGGGGGTGTTCGCTTCGTCATGGCTCCATCCGGTCAGGAGTTGGAGCCTCCGGGAATCCCGGTGCGGTTCACAACAGGCCGACCCCGAGATCCGCGGCAATCGCGCGCCGGCTGCGGCCGCTGGTCAGGGCGAGCCGCACCGCCTCATCCCGAAACTCTCTCGTAAAGCGTGTGTGGGGCATGGAGATCCTCCTGCTTCATCAGCGGCTCTCCAGCTTTTCGGAGCAAGTCCAGCCCGCCTGTACGCAGTGGTGCGTCTGCACGGCAATCTGTTCCAGCCATCGTTCAAGCTACAGGAGAAGACGCGGATCGGAGCTCGTGTGATCAAGCGCTATCATGCGCCGGTATCGCCTGCCGCCCGCGTGCTGGCTCATCCCGGTGTGAGCGAGGCAGACAAAGAGCGGCTACGGGATCTGATAGAAGCATCGGATCCGGTGATGCTGTTCACCGGGATTCGTGTGGCCCAGGAAGAGCTCGGGAAGCGGGTTGATCGTCGTGGCCTGAACAGCACGCCTGAGGAACCAGTCGCCATTGATCTTCAGCGCTTCGCGGCGAGCTTGAAGACGGCCTGGCGGGCCGGCGAGACGCGACCGACGCACCGACGGCCGTATCGGCGCACCAAGCCATATCCGAAGCGGCCGAGCATGTTTGAGCCGTATGAGTCTCGGATCAAAGCGTGGCTTGAGGCCGAGCCCGCGATCCCGGCGGCAACGGTGCTCCAGCGGCTCATGGATGTTGATCCGTCGCACTTCCGGACGAGGAGCCTGAGGATGGTACAAAAGGTTGTGAAGACTTGGCGGGCTGACGTGATGGGGCGGATCATCCTCGACGGAGACTGGATCAAGCGGGCGCACGCCAACCCTTCAGCCACCCGAAGGAGAGATCGTTCGTTCCATCACAGCGCCCGGTAACATTCTTCGGTGAGGCAACAGGTACAGTCACTTCTACAAGTCGGCACTGACGTGGACTTTGCATCGCATCGATGCCTTCCTGATCCGCTGGGCCTGCAACAAATTCAAACGGTTGCGCCGGCGGCGCCAATGGCCGAACATCGGGAGCCGTATGACGCGAGAGTGTGCGCCGTGCAAAACGGCGAGTCGAATCCTCATCCAAGATGAGAGGAGCCGGGAGAAGTGCTTCTGGGTCAACCACCTGACCGGATGGCGAAAGCCTTACGGGACAAGAGCATGGTAGTAAAACGAGGGCTGGGCGAACATGCCAGACCCAACGCCCCGCAAGGCCCGCGCGATAAGGTCAAGGCTGGATTGCTTGAACCCTAGTCACCAGCGATGGAACCGCACATCCCGCGCCACGGCATGTCAGGGCACGGTCGGCAGGATAGGACGGTTTACGTTTCGCGGCCTGAAACTCCCCCTGCCGAACGACGGCCAATGAGGCTGTTCAAGGGGACGAACGGAGGACCTATTGATCTTCACAGAAGTCCTGCAAGGGAGAGCCCTGCGTGGCGAAAGAAGCTGACGATCATCTCGGGTCGGCGCTGAAGACGGCTGAATTCGCGGCGGACCATGCGATGGAGATCAGCGACTGATCCGGGCAGTGCGTTCTCCATGGCACGCTTGACACAGGCATTACACTGCTCCTCTGGGTTGAGCTCCGGCGCATAGGCCGGCAGATAGGCTGCCGCATAATCCTGCGGGTGGGCTGCGATGAAGGCGGTGGTCGCCTGTGACCGATGGGCGTTGAGCCGATCCCAGACCACCAGCAGGGGCGTGCCGATTTTGCCGCGGAAGTAGCGCAGGGCCGATATCACGGTCTGGCTCGAGACGCAGGTGCGGACATGACGGGCATGGAGCCGCCCGTCGGGCGTGATCGCCACGATACTCGACACCTCCCGCCGCTTGCTCACCCGCTGGAGGACCGGGGTGATCCCGCGCCGCGCCCAGGTCGTGCCCGGCCGGGCGCGAAAACTGTGGCCGGTCTCATCCACGAGCAGAAGCGTGCGATGCTCGCGGTGCGATTTTTTGAGTGCCACCCAGTCCCGCTTGGGCCAGACCGCGATCACGAGTTCGTCGCGCTCCTTAGCCCGTGTGGCCGGACGCTGCACGGTGAAACCATGGGCCTTGAGCGGCCGCTCCAGATAGCGTGGGTGATAGTGCACTCCGAACTCGCGCTCGATCAGGACGGCAATGCGCTTGAGGGTCCAGCGCTCGGTGGCAAAGCCTGCCGCCACCGCGCCCCGATCCAGGAGCCGGCTCAGTCGGGCCCAGGCTTTCTCATCGAGCCGCGGTGGGCGTCCTGTGATGGGTTGGGCTCCTAGGCCGCGCCGGCCCTGCTGAGCCAGCGTGCCAGCCCAGCGCGAGACGCTGGCCGGGCTCACGCCAAGGTGTCGGGCGATCTCGGCCTGGGAGAGCCGTCCCTGCCGCAGCAGCGTCGCGGCCGCCAGACGGCGCTCCTCCATCTGTTCCGGCGTTAGATGCGCTGGGCGCCAAACGTTGTCACCCATCGCGCACCTCCTCACGAGGATCGACACCGCCCTATATTACACCACTTTCGTGAACGTCATTAGCCGCGGCAATGCAACTGAGGGTCGCTTACTGGCGATTGCAGAACGAAGGGGTATCCGACGAGGACGGCTTTGAGGAGGTTGATGCACTGGCTGCGGCGGGAGTTTACGGGACCATCATGTTGGATGAAGCTGTCGGAGCAGCCGATCGCTTCATCACGGAGTTCTATCCTTCACTCTGCGAGTTGCTCACGTCCGAGAAGGCCTATTTCGCGTCAGAGGGCGACACCTGAGAGGGATGAAGCCGGGTCGTGTCAATCCGAGACACATACTCCGGGTCTGCTCCATCATGGAGGCGGCCGACAAGCTCATGGTCCTCCAGGAGGGCAAGATCAGCCAGTTCGGCCCGCGAACCTCCGTCGTGAGCGCGATCACCCCCGGCGAGAAGCCGATGGCCGCCATGAAAGGAAGCGCATGAGCAAGCGTTCGGACCTCATGGAGCGGAAGCCGTCCGTGCCCGCGACGTACATGGCCGTGAATGTCGAACCGGCGAAGGACCGCCTCCCGCCGCGCGATCCCGGCGAGCCATCCTATCGCGGACCGGTGATCGCCGGTCTGGCGACGATCTTCCTCGGTCTCGGCGGCCTCACCACATGGGCCTTCTCGGCGCATCTGGACAGCGCCGCGATCGCGACGGCCACCGTGGTGGTCGATTCCAAGCGCAAGACCATCGCCCAGCAGGTGGCGGAACTCAAGGCCATCGCGAGCCTCGTCGAGAAAGGCTATGCACCGCGTCCGCGCCTCATGGAAATGCAGACGCGCGAAAGCCAGCTGCAGGGCAACGCCGGCGAACTGAAGTCCCGCAAGGCGAAGGCGGAGCAGGCCAAGGCGGCGGAGCTGGAAATCCTTTTCCTCGGCAACGATTTCCAGCAGCAGGTCGCATCGGATATTCAAACCGCGCAACTCGAACTCGCCGACACGGTCGGGCGGATCGACGCCAAGGACATTCTGCGACGCGTCGAGATCGTCTCGCCTGACCGGGGCACCGTGACCAATATCCGCTCCCGTACCCTGGGCAGCGTCATCGGCGCCGGGCAGCCCATTCTCGATATCGTGCCGGAGAACGAACCGCTGATCGTCGAGGCCAAGATTGGCCCACGCGATGTCGATTCGGTCCGCGTCGGCGCACCGGTCCAGATCCGGCTGACCGCCTACAACAGCCGCAGCACGCCGCCACTCGCGGGAAAGCTGACCTATCTCTCCGCCGACCAGCAGATGGACGACCGGAACAATTACGCCTACTTCGTCGCACGCGCCGAGATCGCGTCGGAAAGCCTCAAGGCGAATTCCAAAATCACTCTCTATCCCGGAATGCCCACCGAAGTCCTGATCGTCAACAAGCCTAGGCGCGCTGTCGACTACCTGCTGCCTCCGATTACTGAAAGCTTCGATCGCGCATTCCGGGAGGAATGACCCGAAGCCCTTCAGGCCCCTCATGCCGGGCCGCTACGTCGCATCGCCGCCGCGCGATGCGACGCGCGAACGATAGTTCGAATTTCGAAACAAATAGAATCCATTCACAAAATATATTTGAACAAATTAAATACAATATTGACTTATATATACTAGTAAATTGATGCTCAAGGAAAATACTACTTTCGGGTTTACAAGTAGTTCTTATTGTTTTACTTAGTTTACACCGGGACACTCTCGACACAATCACCTCCCGGAAATCTCCTTGCGCAAATAGCGCTTCATTTTGGCTCGAACATGCAACCGGGTGCGTCGCGGCTTGCCCGGTGCTGACAACAAGGATGAGAGATATGGCGACTATTGGTGGTGGAGCCTCAAGCGACGTCCTGCACGGCACCCACGGTCCGGATGTGATCTTCGGAAACGGTGGCGACGACCTGATCTTCGGCGGCAACGACAGCGACGCTCTCTCCGGCGGCGCGGATGACGACGTTCTGTTCGGCGGCAACGGCGATGACATCCTGCTCGGCGGCGCCGGAGACGACTATCTTCGCGGCGGCAACGGCAACGACATCCTGAACGGTGGCGACGGGGCCGACGTTCTCGAAGGCGGTTCGGGCGACGACATCCTTCAGGGTGGTGCTGGCGACGACATCCTGCGCGGCGGATCCGGCGACGACTTCCTGAATGGCGGCGCTGGCGACGACATCCTCCAAGGCGGCGCCGGTCGCGACACGTTCGTGTTCAGCGGCGGCGGCGGCAACGACGTCATCCTCGACTTCAAGGCCGGCCAGGACATCCTGCAGATCTCCAAGGGGATCAACGGGACCGATATCGCTTCGGCCGAGGACCTTGCCAGCCGCGTCCATCAGGTGGGCCACAATACGATCGTGGACCTCGGAAACGGCGACACGGTCACCCTCGTGAACGTGAGCGCCGACGACATCAACAACAACCCGAGCGACTACTTCTCGGTTCACTGATCCGCCTCTGCGGCAAAGAGCGGATGTCGCGGACGTTTCTGCGGCGTCCCACAGGGACAGATGGAGACAAAAAGCGATGGCGGAGCTTGCCGTGCTCACCTCACCAGCCAACGATCTTGCCTCCCCCAAGGCAGCCTCTCTCGGGCGCGACGTGGTTCTGCTCACCTGGGACGTGCCGCACGTCGAGCGGGGCTCGTCCTCGAGCCTCAAGAGCGGCGGCGACGACATCTGGCCTTCCGCATCGCTGCGCCTCTCCCTGCCCGACGGCGGATCCCGCCTCTTCTGGATCTTTCAACGCCCAGCGGACGAGCGAGCAAGTCCCGATCTGCACCTCGAAGCCCACGGCTCTGAAGCGTCCCTCAACATCGATCACGATGCGGCGCTTGCCTCGGCGGATGTCGAGAACCTGATCGACGGCATCGACAGTCATGGTCGCGTGGCTCTCGTGTCCGCCTTGTTCAACGTGTGGAGCACGATGTTCCGACTTCGCCGGGACAAGACCTTCATCGACCTTCTCACCGAGCTTCTCTCGCGGATGGCTCCGACGTAGACCTTGGCCATCGTCGGAGCCATCCAAGGTGGAGCGGCGTTCACGGAATCCGATCGCTAGAGCATCGGACGCTTTGTCGGACCCGCCCGGTTCCGACCTCTGCCTATTGGAGAGGGGTAGTGCGTCGCGGATCCGTCGTTTGGTCCGATGCTCTAGACGCCAAGCGTCTGCTGCGCAAGAAGCAAGGCATCACGCCCCGGGTGATGATCCCCGGCAGACTCGCGAGCTACGGCGCGGCCAAGCGAGAGACTACGCCGGGCGTCGAGCATCGGCCGCACAAGGACTGAGACAATCGTGCGGAGAACAGCCATCAACCGACCCGACGACGCGCGTGCACCATGAAGCGATTCACGTCAGCCGGGCAGGTCCAACACTTCCCCTCAGTCCACGATCAAGTGGCCAATTTCTTCTGCCTTTTCGCCGCCCGCAATGCCGCAGAACCTCGCGAGGCCCGCTCGCAGGCCTTTACTGCTTGGGCCGAAGTGACAGGCGTTGTGGTGAACTTCTGATCTGGCGACCACGAGGAGGCACTCTGCCTTCACCTCGCTAAATTGACGGTGTCATGCAGTGCTTCTAGATCCTCGGCGCAGAGGATTTGACGGGTTGGGGGTGGCGCAGGAGGGGCAGGCCTTCAGGGG
>NZ_JAGPUP010000393.1:0-6774 GCF_018069605.1 Microvirga sp. HBU67558
GCAGCGCTACGAGTTCGACATGCTCCAGCACGGACCCGTCATCGGCATCAGCGCCAAGTTCTGAATGGGTCGGCTCGACGCATGAGATCGGCTTGCGTCAACAGCGTCTTGCATTCGTGACGGCCTGCGCGGCCTCATTGGCCCAGGCAGCCGCGACTGGCGAAGAGAGTGGCGTCCACTCGCGTGAACCGACGTTGCGCCGACGATATCGGCAGGGTTATCGTGACGTTGTTGGCTGACGGACCAAGCGGAGGAGCAAGCTCGATCGGATTGAAGGCATTCCTCGGCTCGTAGGTCGACCCGACGGGATACGACGGGGTCAGGCGGTAGAGGCTGCGCGGTCTCACTCCCAGGACGAGGGGACCACTATCCTGCACCTGTTGACGGCGCGCTTGGGCATCGACATCCGCAGGGATGATCATGGATGCGATAGCCGCAAAGGCAACGAAAGCGGATGTGCGGTGCATGCATACTCCTCCTCGAAACGGATATGCGTCCGCCCTGGATTAAGACGTTGGCGCGATCGAGGGCATGATCAGCCCTCCACGATCTTGTTCTTGATGGCGTAGCGGATCAGGGCGGCGGTGGTGTCGAGGTTGAGCTTGCGCAGGGCCAGGGCGCGATGGGTCTCGACCGTCTTGGTGCTGACGCTGAGGATGTCGGCGATCTGCTTGTTGGTCTTGCCCTCGGCGATCAGTTGCACCACCGCCTTCTCACGCGAGCTCAGCACAGACCGCTTCGTGCAGCCCTTCGACAGGTAGGTCTCGAGCAGGGCCTCGGAGACCTTGCCGGTGAAGAACGGCTTGTGCGCCGCCAGGCTCTCCACGGCGGACACGAGGAACTGCTTCGCGTCCGACTTGAGCAGGAACCCACGCGCTCCCGCCTCGAGCACGTCCCGCATCAGGCTGTCGGTGTCGTGCATGGTGAAGATCAGCACCTCCACGCCGGGAACACGGCTGCGGATCTGCCGCGTGGCCTCGACTCCATTCACCAGCGGCAGGCCATAGTCGAGGATGACGATGTCAGGTCGCAAGGTTGTCGCCTGGTCGACGGCCTCCTTGCCGTCCCGCGCCTCACCGACCACCTCCCAGCCCTCATGCCCTTCCAGGATGGTGCGGACGCCGGAGCGGACCACGTCGTGATCGTCGGCGATCAGGATGCGCGTCATCATGCAACCTCCTTCGGCGGAGGCCCGGCTCGTCCGGCGGGCTCGAACCCAAGGCAGGATACACCTACCGGCCGTCGGCCTCACCTGAGCAATACCCTGAATCTGCTGGATGCAAACCCTGAAACATCAGGAGGGAGCCTCGCCGTCGAGCCTTGTCGCGCTGGGCAGCCAGGGATCGAGCATGCGCCGGGCTTGGCTCAGCGCCCGTCCCGCCACCGTGATCGGAACGACCGCAACGACCGACGTGCCGCTATAGCCGGACCGGATCCGCAGGTCGCCGCCGAACTGCTCCAGGCGGGCCCGCATCCCGGCAATACCGACGCCGAGCCGGATGGGCCCGGTGGGCCGATCCGGGCCCGCCATGCCATGTCCGTTGTCGCGGATGCGGATGACCAAGCGTCCGGACCGGATCCGGGCATCCACCGACACGCGGGAGGCCCCGGCATGACGATGCACGTTGGTGAGCGCCTCCTGCACCACCCGCAGGATGGCGCGCTGGAGATCCGCCGGGGTCTCGTCGACCTCCTCCGGGATCCGGATGCGGGCGACGAGCCCCGTGCGGCCGGCAAAGCCTTCGGCGAAGTCCCGCAGGGTCGCCTGGAGGCCATCCTTGGCGAGATTCGGCGGATGCAGCAGATACGTGAAGACCCGCAGTTCCCGCAGCGCCTCGCTCTGGAGGTTCTCGACCTCCGCCAAGGCCTTGCGGGCCGCCGGGATCTGCGAGACCACTCCCTCCAGGCCAGCAAGCCCGAGGTTTGCCGCCACAAGGTGCTGGGCCGTCGAGTCATGCAGTTCGCGGGCGATCCGTTGTCGCTCGTCCTCCTGAAGAGCAAGCAACTGGCCGGACAGCTCGTTGACCTGCCTTTTCGCCCCCGAGACCTGGTCGGACAAGGTCCGGAGGGGCTGCTCGACCTGGCGGGCCGTGAACCAGGCCGCAATCCCTCCAGTTAGCAGGAGCAGGGCCGCGGGTCCGGCCATCCGCCACAAGGCGGCGGTGATCGGCGCATTGAGATCCGCCTGCGGCACCGAGACGATGGTCGTCCAATTCGTCGCCCCCGACCGGCGGAAGGCAACAAGGACCGGAACCCCACGGTCGTCGGTGGCTTCAACGGTTCCCGTGACCGTGTTGTCTGGACCTGCATCGGCGAGGCGGGAGGCGAGTGCTGCGGGAACCGGCAGATCGGATCCCTTGTGGCCGTCCCTGTCGGCGACGATCGGCTGGAACTTGCGGTCGTAGAGGCCCTTGACCCAGGCAACCGGTACCGCTTGATCATCAAGGATTGTCCCTAGACGCGCCTCCGCCAGCGCAATGCTGAGGTGACCGCTCATCCGCCTGTCCGGACCATCGAGCCGAAGGCTGAGGGCCACGACGATGCGGCCCTTCAAGGGGGCCAGCATCCGGCCGGACACGGACCACCGGCGATCCCGGATTCGGTCGAGTTGCTCTTGGTAATTCGGGAAGTCCACATGCCGCGGGAGCGGCGATCCGAATGGTCGGAGAGTGTTGGCGACCTGCCGCTCGAGATCGTTCAGGACCAGCCAGGAGCCTTCCGGAACGGGGGTGGCCCTGAGCTGATCGTAAAAGGCCTTGATGTCCCCCGAGAGGAGCGCCGGAGATTTGGACAAGCCCTTCAGCAGGTAGTTGACCGCGGCCACTTCCTGATCGAAGCCGAAGGAGAGCGCCTTGGCGGCCTCTTGCGCGCGATGCTCGATCGCATGTCGCTCGTCCGCCGCGTGCGAGATCAACAGAGCCGCGGCGACGAGACATGCCGCAACGGTGATGGCCATGAAGGTCAAGGCAAGCCGGCCCCGCAGGCGGGGCACGAAGCCCTGGGGAGTTAGTGCAACCATCGGGGTGGTGCCATCAGCCATGCCGGCGCTCTTCGGCCGCAAGGACAACGCAACGGGACCGGCGGTCGCGACGCAAGCCGCGGTCCGGTTGCACAGGTTAAACCCTGACCGGCGTGCTGTCGATCCGGTCCGGCAACTCCCTGTATGCTAAATCAGGGTCTGCCGCCGTCAGTTTCAGGGAGGACCCCAATAGACCTGTATCGGCGTTCGAGACGACACTTCCGGTTCGCCAGGATGGGAACACAGCCCATGTCGCAGGTCACACTTCGGCATCTCCACGACCGCAGGCCAGAGGGCCCGCCCGATGCAGGCATGCTTCGGATGCCGGGCGGCACGTTCCGCATGGGATCGGACCTCCACTATCCGGAGGAGGCCCCGTCCCACCGTGTCATGGTCGACGGCTTCTTGATCGATCCGACGCCCGTTACGAACCGGCAGTTCTGTGACTTCGTTCGCGCGACGGGTTACGTCACGTTCGCCGAGCGGCAGCCGGACCCGAAGGATTATCCGAAGGCCCTGCCGCATCTGCTCAAGCCCGGCTCGCTCGTGTTCAGCCCGCCGGATTATCCGGTGGACCTGCGGGATTGGCGGCAGTGGTGGGCCTATGTCTTCGGCGCCAACTGGCGCCGCCCGCACGGGCCCGGCTCCTCGATCAAGGGCCTGGAGGACCATCCGGTCGTGCATGTGGCCTATGACGACGCCGAGGCCTATGCCGCCTGGGCCGGCAAGAGCCTGCCCACGGAAGCCGAATGGGAATTCGCGGCCCGCGGAGGCTTGGACCAGGCGGAGTTCGCCTGGGGCGACGAGTTCACGCCGGGCGGCCGCCACATGGCCAACACCTGGCAGGGGCAGTTCCCGTTCCAGAGCAAGAAGGAGGATGGCTACGAGCGGACATCGCCGGTCATGACCTACGAGCCGAACGGTTACGGCCTCTACGACATGATCGGCAACGTCTGGGAGTGGACGTCCGACTTCTACTTGCCCAAGCATCCGAACGATGTGGCCAAGCCCTGCTGCATCCCCGAGAACCCGCGCGGCGCACGGGCGGACCAGAGCTACGATCCTTGTCAACCGGAGACACGCATTCCGCGCAAGGTCGTCAAAGGGGGCTCGCATCTGTGTGCCCCGAGCTACTGCCGGCGCTACCGCCCGGCAGCACGCCACCCGCAGCCGATCGACAGCTCCATGAGCCATGTCGGCTTCCGGTGCATCATCAGAGAGAGAGGAGCAACCCATGAGCAGTGACCGTGCGTCCTCACGACCTTCAGGCAGGAAGAGCAGTGTCTGTCGGATGAAGACGAAGGCCGCGTTGATCGGGGCGACGGCCCTGATCGCGGCGGCGGTTGCGGGTCCGGCCCTCGCGCAGGCCCCGCAGCAGAAGCCCAACATCCTGTTCATCATGGGCGACGACATCGGCTGGATGCAGCCCGGCATCTACCACCAGGGCCTGATGGTCGGCGAAACGCCGAACATCGATCGCATCGGCCGGGAGGGTGCGAAGTTCATGACCTATTACGCCGAGCAGAGCTGCACGGCAGGTCGCAACGCCTTCTTCACCGGCATGCATCCGCTCAGGACCGGCATGATCCCGCCGCAACTGCCAGGCAGCCCGTCCTATCTGCGCCCCGGCACGCCGGCGCTGGCCAAGTTCCTGTACGATCTCGGCTACACCACGGGCGAGTTCGGCAAGAACCACCTCGGCGACCACACCGACGCGCTGCCGACCGCGCACGGGTTCCAGGAATTCTGGGGCTACCTCTATCACCTCGACGCCATGCAGGGCGTGAGCTTCCCCGACATCAACAAGACGCCGACCGAGCAGACGGTGGCACCGCCCTGCCGGAATACGCCGATCCCCGGGATGCCCCAGGATCCCGCGGCGGTCGATCCCGCCGTCACCACCTGCCTGACGCCGCCGCGGCCGGTGATGTGGTGTCGATCGTCCGACGGCACGGCCGCGAACCAGTCCTGCAAGGACGAGGGGCCGCTGACGCTGGAGCGCTCGAAGACGGTCGACGAGGAGATCTCGGCCAAGGTCATCGACTTCCTCGACCGCAACGATCCCGAGAAGACCAAGAAGCCGTTCTTCGTCTGGTACAACCCGGCGCGCATGCACATCACGACCGTGTTGCCGGACAAGTACATGGGGATGGTGGGCGAGCCGGGCGGCAAGGACTGGGGCGTCAATGAAGCTGGCATGAAGCAGATGGACGACAACATCGGCTACGTGTTGAAGAAGCTCGAGGAGATGGGTGAGCTCGACAACACGATCATCGTGTTCACCACCGACAACGGCGCCGAGACGATCACCTTCCCTGACGGCGGCACCACCCCGTTCAAGGGCGGCAAGCTGTCGACCTGGGAGGGCGGCATGCGCGCCCCGCTGGTCGTGCGCTGGCCGGGGCACATTCAGCCGGGAACGATCAAGAACGACATCTTCGCGTCCCTCGACTGGCTGCCCACCTTCGTCGACATCGCCGGCGGTCCCAAGGGCAATGAGCTGAAGGCCCGGATCGAGCGGGGCGAGTATCCCGGGATCATCAGGACGACGCTCGATGGCGTCAACCAGCGCGATTACCTGGAAGGTCGGTCGGAGAAGTCGGCCCGCGATACCTTCTTCTACTACTCGGGGAAGGACCCGTCCGCGGTGCGCTACAAGAACTGGAAGATCTACTTCGCGATGGTGTCCGATGCGCCCACCGGGTTCCTTGCCGGTGTCCTTCCCTATCACTGGAGCCAGGTCGTCAACATCAAGCGCGACCCCTTCGAGACGTCGATCGGCGAGCAGGCGAAGACGCTCTTCAGCATGGCCGGCGCCCTCGCAGGACCGGTCACGGCCTATGTCTACGACTGGAACATGCTGCCGATCGGCCAAGCACTCTGGCTGAAGGAGCTCGAAACCTACAGGAAGTTCCCGCCGATGCAGGATCCGGCGAGCTACAATCTCGAGCAGGTGATGGAGCAGCTCAAGAAGCCGCAATCCCATCCGGGCCAGTGACTTGAGCTGAAGCGAGAACACGCAATAGACCGTCCGAGATCGGCGGGCATCACTCAGACCAAATGCCCGCCGATCGCAAGCCAACAAGAAAACCCTGTGTAGGGGCTTACCTCAATCACATGCAGAGGAATGGAGAGGAGATCGTCATGAAAAAGTCATTGTCGCTCGTCGCGCTCCCGTTGGCGCTTCTATCGGCCAGCCCGGCTCTGGCCCAGAGCATGTGCGTCATCGCGGGCAACCGGGCCATCATGGGGGCGAACATGGAAGGCGCCTTCGACGTCCAGGCCGGACAGGGCTGCATGTCCGACATTACCCCGCAAGGCACCCTCACCAGTTCCGAGATCAGCCAGCGGCCGCAGCATGGCACCCTGAACATGGTCGACAAGGACACATGGACCTACACGCCCGCTCCGGGCTACAGCGGCCCCGATGCCTTCGCGATCACGGCAAAAGGGCAGAGCATCGACGAGAAGCCCGGCACGTCCGTGCTCAGCTACAGGGTGACCGTCAAGTAGCAGTGCACATCGCGTGAACTGCTCTTGGGATTAGGTAAGGGATGCCGAGGCTAAAGGCACCCGGCGTCCACCGTCTTCATACGCTTGCATCGACGGCGGTCTGGTGCGGGCGGACCCGGCGACAGCCGATTCGACGAAAGGGAGTTCTCGCCATGTTCAGCAAGCACGTCGCCTATTTCATCCTGGTCACCGGCGCCCTTGGCACGATGACGATCAGCGCTCCCGCGCAGGACGCGGGCGCC
>NZ_JAGPUP010000394.1:0-6976 GCF_018069605.1 Microvirga sp. HBU67558
ACGAGATAGGACTCGGCCGCTGCGGCGGGTCCGATGTGGACGGCCTCGTCGGCCATGTCCACGTGAAGCGCGTCGCGGTCGGCATCCGAATAGACGGCCACGGTCTTAATGCCCATGCGCCGGGCTGTCTTGATGACCCGGCAGGCAATTTCGCCCCGGTTCGCAATCAGGATCTTGTCGAACATGAACCCTCGAACGCTCCACCCAACCAAAACTTGGCCCCACCTCCGTTACTGCACATCCGTGCCTTGGGGAAGCGGGGCCGATTCAGCATTTAGCGTTAGATAGGACGCTGCCCTCAGGCGGCGATCTGGGAGAGCCTCGCCTGCTGGCGTCCGCGCATGATGAAATCGAGCAGCGCCACATCGACATAGCCCGCCTCGTCGAGGATGCCGTAGGCGATGTTCATGGCGTTCGGCGAGGGGCCGCTAACCTCCAGCAGGGTGGCGAGCCAGAAGGCATCGTCGTTGCTGACCACGCCTTGGGGCGCCCGGTTCCAAACGACGAAATCGACCACGAGCTTGGTCAGTGTCGGACCCCAGCTCTCCGCGGCATCGACGATGCGATCCAGCGCCAGCAGGGATTCGACTTCGAGTCGGCTGCGAATGCTGCCCTCCAGGATCTCGCCCTGAAGCATCGTCACGTCCTCGTCCGAGACCTGCCTGGATTCGGAGATCCTGTCGATGAAATCGCGAAGTTGATCCTTCATCATCCGTCTGACTCCCGCCGGCTTTTCTTCGGCTGTAAGCCGGTTGATCGCTTGTCCGATACGGACTCTCACACGGATGGGCGGCTGAAACCGTTAATACGACACGCTGAATCGCCGTTGAGGTTAAGCGTTGTTGAGTGACTTTGGTTGCCGGAATCTTGCTGCGCGAAATTCTCAAGGAACTGCGTGGGTTTGCCGGCAACGGACGGACGAGCTTTGCAATCCCGCAAGGTCACCCTTTCCACACTTTAGCGGCTCTCGATGGTACCTATGTTCTCGTCAACGCAGCGCAAATCCGCGCTTGCCCGTTAAGGAACAGTCCCATGCGGCACCACGGTATCCATCACGTCACGGCCATTGCCGGCCCGGCCCGTCGCAACCTCGATTTCTACACCCGCGTGGTCGGCCTGCGCCTCGTCAAGAAGACCGTCAACTTCGACGATCCGGGAACTTACCATCTCTACTTCGGCGACAGCCTCGGGCAGCCGGGCTCGATCCTGACGTTCTTCCCGTGGGAGCATGTCGCACCGGGGCGGAACGGAATCGGGTCGACACAGGAGACGTCGTTCCGGGTGCCCGAATCGTCCCTGGGCTTCTGGGCGCATCGCTTCATCGAGCAGGGCGTCGAGCATGGCACCGTGGAGAAGCGCTTCGGTCAGAGCGTGCTGACCTTCAAGGATCCGCACGGCACGAGCCTCGCGCTGGTCGGCGCTCCGAACGCGGAGGCGGAGCCCGCCTGGGCGGTCGACGGCATTCCGGCGGAGCATGCCATCCGGGGCCTCGACGGCGTCACGCTCCTCGTGGAGAACGGCGATCGCACCGGCGCGATCCTGACCGATGTGTTCGGTTTCCGCGAGACGGCCCGTGACGGCTCCCTCGTCCGCTACAAGACCGATGCCCTGATGGGCAGCACGGTCGACATCCGCAGCGCCGGCGGCTTCCTTCCGGGCCGGTCGGGTGGCGGCTCCGTCCACCACGTGGCGTTCCGCGCCCGGGACGATGCCGAGGAAGCCGAGATGGTGAGGAAGCTCGCCGAGAACCACGGCTTGCAGACAACGGAGCAGAAGGACCGCAACTACTTCCGGTCCGTCTACTTCCGCGAGCCGGGTGGGATCCTGTTCGAGATCGCTACGGACGAACCCGGCTTCGCCGTGGACGAGCCTCAGGACAGTCTCGGCGCCACGCTGAAGCTCCCGGCCTTCCTGGAGCCTCGGCGTGCCGAGATCGAGTCCCACCTGCCCGAACTGGTCTGAAGGGGACCATCCTCAGTCATGGCCGGGCTTGTCCCGGCCATGACGATCCTGTGAAGCGCCAAGCTCTTCCGATCGAGATCACCGGCGCAAAGCCGGTGATGGCGGACGGCATGAAGCGCGCTTCCTTCATTGACGACTCACCCCCCTGCCCGTCCCTGCGACGGCAGGAGAACGCACCACGCGTTTGATGGAATGATACCATGACCGAGCTGTCCTTCATCCACCGCTATGAGCCGTCAACGGACCCGAACCGTCCGCCGCTGCTCCTGCTCCACGGCACGGGCGGCGACGAAAACGACCTCCTGGGTCTCGGCCGCATGATCTCGCCGGGATCGGCCCTGCTGTCCCCGCGCGGCAAGATCCTGGAGAACGGGATGCCGCGCTTCTTCCGCCGCCTTGCGGAAGGCGTGTTCGACGAGGAGGACGTGAAGTTCCGCGCGAACGAGCTCGCTGATTTCGTGGCCGAGGCCCGCAAGGCCTATGGGCTCGAGGCGCCCGTGGCCGTGGGCTTCTCCAACGGGGCGAACATCGCCGCCGCCATGCTGATGCTGCGTCCCAAGGCCCTGTCCGGCGCCGCATTGCTGCGGGCCATGGTGCCCCTGTCCGAGGCGCCGAAGGCGGACCTGTCCGGCAAGCGCGTGCTGATGACCTCAGGCGCCATGGATCCGATCATCCCGGCCGACAATGCGCAGCGGCTCGCCGCTGCGCTGTCGGAGGCTGGCGCCGACGTTGAGCATCAGGTCCTGCCTACGGGCCACAACCTGTCGCAGACCGATCTGCAGCTGCTGGTGAAGTGGTTCGCCGAGCGGAGCCGCTGAGGCTCTTGGGCGTCCCATGTTCGTCATCACCGGCCTTGTGCCGGTGATCCCGAGCACCCCAGACGCTGTGCTTTCCCGTACCGGGATGGCCGGAACAAGCCCGGCCATGACGAGATAGGCCGGCGCCTAACTGACCTTCTTGGGGTCGGGACAGCCTGTTCTACCCGTTCGGTGCGAGAACACCCGTCTCGAAGAACCGCTCCATGGCCTCTTCGGCGGGTTTGATGTCGATTCCGCGCTCGCGGAGCCAGGCATCGTCGAAATGCGTGCTGCGGTAGCGCTCGCCGGAATCGCAGAGCAGCGTCACGACCGAACCTTGCTGGTCGTGACGCACCATCTCGCCGACCACTTGCGCGACCGCCCACAGGTTCGTCCCGGTCGAACCGCCGCAGGAGCGGCCAATCCGGCGCGACAGCACCCGCGCGGCGGCAATGCTCGCTGCATCCGCCACGGAGAAGGCGCGGTCGATGAGCTCCGGCACGAAGGACGGCTCGCACCGAGGGCGGCCGATACCCTCGATCACCGAGGGCGGTTCCGACACGCTGCACACGGCCCGGTCAGCGAGGTGACGATGGAACACGGAAGCCTCCGGATCCGCGAGACAGAGCTTTGTCGGCAGGCGGCGGTAGCGGATGTAGCGACCCAGCGTCGCCGACGTTCCGCCCGTCCCCGCCCCAACGACGATCCAGCTCGGGATCGGGTGCTCTTCATGCGACATCTGGCTGAAGATGGATTCGGCGATGTTGTTGTTGCCGCGCCAGTCGGTCGCCCGCTCGGCATAGGTGAACTGGTCCATGTAATGGCCGCCGAGTTCACCAGCGAGGCGTGCGCTCTCCGCATACATCTCGGCGGGACTGTCCACGAAATGGCTCTCGCCGCCGTAGAACGCGATCTGCGCGATCTTTTCCGCCGACGTGGAGCGCGGCATCACGGCAATGAAGCGCAGACCGAGCATGCGCGCGAAATAGGCCTCCGACACGGCGGTCGAGCCGCTCGACGCTTCGATGATGGTGGTCTCCGGCCCGATCCAGCCGTTGCACAACCCGTATAGGAACAATGACCGGGCCAGCCGGTGCTTCAGGCTGCCCGAGGGATGGGTCGATTCATCCTTGAGGTAGAGCGCCACGCCCGGAACCGCCGGCAACGGCACCCGCAGGAGATGCGTGTCAGACGAGCGGTTGAAATCCGCCTCGATGATCTGAATGGCGGTGGAGACCCAGGAGCGGTCGCATGACGTCTTCAGGAACATGTCTCAATGGGCCTCGCCGAAAGCGCCCGGAGGGGACCCGGGGATGTTCGAGGGCATGCCTTATCCGAGATCGAAAGACCAGCGCAATGGGCCTGGGCGACCCTGCCCTATGGACGCACGGCTGCCGCTACAGTAGAGCCCGACGAGGCGCTCGCAGGTGCCGCCAGGGCCTGAAGACTGTCAGCGATGAGCTGCGCCATGCAGTCATAGCCGCGGTCGCCCAGGTGGAAGCCGTCTCCCGACAGCATCGAGACGAGAACCTCCGGCGCCTGCTCACTCCAGGTTTTCATCAGCTTGTAGCGCGAGAACACAGGCACCTGCTCGGCCGAGGCCGTCGTGCCGACGAGGTTCACGAAGCGCTCGTAGCGGACGAGATCAGTGATCGCAGGATAATATTGCTGGTCGACGAGAAGCACATCGACGCCGAGCGCCCGCGCGGCGTCGATTCCCCGCTTCAGCAGGGCCGAGAATTGGACCTCGTCGCCTCCGTTGACCGCATCGTTGGTCCCAACCTGCCAGATGACGAGATCAGGCTCGGTCGACCCGAGAGCCGCTTCGAGACGTCCGACGGTCTCGGAAATCGTCTCGCCTGCCTTCCCGGCATTTTCCACATGGACGGAGTGATCCCAGGTTCGGCCGAGATCCGCCTCGAGCTGAGCCGGATACGAAAATGCCGGCGAGGACGCCCCGATCCCCTGGGTGGAGGAGGACCCGATCGCCAGGATCCGGACGGGATCATGGTGCCGGAGCCTGGCGGCGAGACGGGCAACCCCGGTCCTGATGGAGACGATCGGCTGGTGAGCGTGGCACCCGGGATCCTCCGCCAGGGCGGGAGCGCCCCAGCCGGCGAGGAGAAACGACGCTACTGCGGCAGCCGTCCGGACGCGGCCGGGAGGAGGCCGGCTTCTCCGGTCCGCTCCTGTCTGGGAACGGGCGAGCCCTTCTTTTTCCATTCGAGATATCGTGCCAGCAGGAGGAGTCCGAGGATGCCGAACACGGTGAATACCATGCCGACGACGTGCGGACTAGCGGACGACTTCACCGCCGCAAGCGTCATCGTGACCTCTCCGAGGGCGCTCAGGATGGACCCGACGGCGAAGACCGGTAGGGCGTTGCGCCCGAGACGCCTCATCTCGACGCCGAAGGCCGTGTCCTGCAGCGCCTCGCCGAAGCGAAGTTGCGTCACCACATAGGCCAGGGCCAGGAAGTGGACCAGGCGGCCGAGACCAAGATCGCTCTTGATGATGTCGATATTGACAAAGGCGCTCCAGAGCAGGTTCGGAGCCAGTCCGAACGCGTTCGTCATGGTGATCAGCGAAGCGGCCAGGAACGCGACGGCGCCCAGGAAGGCCGGGCGCCAATAGGGTACGCCCTGCTCCGACAGCCAGGCACCCGTGACGATCCCCATGGTGAACAGGAGCTGCCAGGCAAAAGGATTGAAGAACCATCTCCCCGGCTCGGGCCAACTCGGGATGGCGAGGATATCGGCACGTGCGAGCGCGTAGAATCCGATCGACACGGCGGCGGCCAGGACGATGTTCATCCGCATCAGGACCATGACCACCGGCGCCCAGAGCATGAGGGCGATGTAGAGGGGAAGGATGTTGAAGTAGCCTAACTGATGGCCGAGAAGGAGCACGCCCGTGATACCGCGCGCCGTATCGTCGAACACGGCGCCGCGGCCGTGAGCCTCGAGCATGCCGACATCGTCGCTGAGCACATACCCGACGGAGAACAACGCCACGGCCACACCGGTCATGACGAGGTGCATGCGATAGAGCTCGAACGATCGTCGGACACACCGCCTGACGACACCAATAATGCCGCTCTGTGCCAGCTTCGGATAATACACGAGGGCAACCGACAAGCCGGAAATGAAGACGAACGCCTCCGCGGCGTCGGAGAAGCCGTAGTTGCGGGGGGTCAGATGCTCGAGAATATTGCCCGGAACGTGATTGACGAAAATGATGACGAGGACGAGCCCACGCCAGAAATCGATCACCGTGTTGCGGCCTCTCAAGGCGTGCATTCCCAACCCTCGTGGTTTTTCGGATAACGTCAGAATGCCGGGCAACGGCAGCGGGATTCGATGATCGACATCAATTTTTCGAGACGGATTCGGCCCTCGAGGCGGTATCTCAAATCAAGCTTGGCGAGACAAGCGTGACAGAGCATCGCGCGTGACATGGATCATGCGCTGCGGGCATGTGAGATGTGGGATAGATGTCGCCTGAAGTATCGTGAGGGCCGTCGTGGCCCTCACCTGCCATCACAACGGAATATTGTCGTGCTTCTTCCAGGGGCGCTCGCTCTCCTTGTGGCGGAGCATCGCCAGCGCTCGGGCGATCCGGCGCCGCGTGGAATGGGGCATGATCACCTCGTCGATGTAGCCCCGCTCGGCCGCCACGAAGGGCGACATGAAGCGGTCCTCGTATTCCTTGGTGCGGGCCGCGATCTTGTCCTGGTCGCCGAGATCCTGGCGGAAGATGATCTCCACCGCGCCCTTGGCTCCCATCACGGCGATCTGCGCCGTCGGCCAGGCGTAGTTGATGTCGCCGCCGATATGCTTCGACGCCATCACGTCGTAGGCGCCGCCGAAGGCTTTTCGCGTGATGACGGTGACGAGCGGCACGGTGGCCTCCGAATAGGCGAACAGCAGCTTGGCGCCGTGCTTGATGAGGCCGCCGTATTCCTGTGCGGTGCCGGGCAGGAAGCCCGGCACGTCCTCGAAGGTGACGATTGGGATGTTGAAGGCATCGCAGAAGCGCACGAAGCGCGCGGCCTTGCGCGAGGCATCCGAGTCGAGCACCCCCGCCAGCACCATCGGCTGGTTGGCCACGAAGCCCACGGTGCGCCCCTCGACGCGCCCGAAACCCGTGATGATGTTCCGGGCGAAGGATTCCTGGATCTCGAAGAAGTCGCCCTCGTCCACGACCTTCAGGATCAG
>NZ_JAGPUP010000395.1:0-7043 GCF_018069605.1 Microvirga sp. HBU67558
ATGGAGGAGCAGGGCGCCGCGACCGCCGAGATCGCCCGCAACGTTCAGGAAGCGGCGCGGGGCACCGAGCAGGTCACCGGCAACATCGTGGGCGTGCAGCACGCCGCCCAGGAGAACGGCGCCGCGGCCTCGCAAGTGCTGGGCGTGGCGCAGGAACTCGCCCGTCACTCGGAAGACCTCGGCCGCGAGGTGTCCAGCTTCCTGCACGACGTCAAGGCGGCCTGAGCCTGACGACGGCACGGCCTGAACAGGATGGGCCCGGGACGCTTTTCCAGCGTCCCGGGCCCATTGTTTTTCCACCATGTGCCGCCCGTGCGGGCGGGCATGATCTCAGGCAGCCTTCAGGAGACCCTTGTCGTGGGCGAAGGCCCAGTAGAGCTCGCGCGCCCGGCGGTAGAACGGGCCGGGCTGGAGATCGCGACTGTCGATGCGCAGCACCGGCATCACCTTCGAGTAGTTGCCCGAAATGAAGATCTCGTCGGCGCTGGCGAAATCCTCGTAGCGCAGCGTGCCTTCGACCACCTGCGCACCGTCGTCGCGCAGGAGCTGGATCACGCGCTGGCGGGTGATGCCGTTCAGGAACGTGCCGTTCGGATACGGCGTATAGACCACCCCGTCCTTGGCCATGAACACGTTGGACGTGCCAGTCTCGGCGATGTTGCCGAGGGCGTCGCACACGAGGGCGTTGTCGAAGCCCTTCTCCTTGGCCTCGCGCAGCACGCGGGCGTTGTTGGGGTAGAGCGCGCCGGCCTTCGCGTCGGTCGGCATCGACTCGAGGGTCGGGCGGCGGAAGCTCGATTTCATCACCGAGAGCCCGCCGGGCACCGGCATCGGCGCCTCGAAGAGCGAAAGGCAGAACTGGGTCGATTCCGGATCCGGCGCGATGGTGGCCAGGCCCTCGGCTTCGCCCCAGTACATGGGCTTCACGTAGAGGGCGGTGCCCGGTGCGAACTTCTTCACGCCCTCGCGCACGAGGTCGAGCATGGCATCGACGTCGACGGTCGGCTTGAGGCCGATGGTGGGGGCCGAGCGGTTCACGCGCGCGCAATGCCGGTCGAGATCGGGCGCGACACCCTCGAACACCCGTGCCCCGTCGAACACGGACGAGCCGAGCCAGGATACGTGCGACCGGGGCCCGATCAGGGGCGGATTGCCCTCGTGCCACGCACCGTTGAACCAGTTCCACGTCTGCGAATGCCAAGCCACTTGTCTCAATCCTTTTAGGTCAGAAAGCCTGCCGCATCGAATCCCTTGCGGAGGTTCCCGTCAATCGTTCCTTCGGCCATAGGGACATCAAGACTTGTGATGGATTTCATGAGGAGGACTGATCATTGGTCGGATTGCCATCGGGCGCGGCCGGTGCAACCCTTGCGTCATGTCCCCGACGATCCTCCCGCCCGCCGCCAAGGCCGTCATCTTCGACGCTTACGGAACCCTGTTCGACGTGCATTCGGCCGTCGCCCGCCATTCCGCCGCGATCGGACCGGACGCGACGCGCTTCTCCGAGATCTGGCGCGCCAAGCAGCTCGAATATTCCTGGGTGCTGTCGCTGGCCCGACGCTACGAGCCTTTCTGGACCCTGACCGAGGCGGCGCTCGACTATGCCTTCGCGTGCTTTCCCCAGGTCGACCGGTCGCTCAGGCCGCTCCTGCTGGACGCCTATCGCCGTCTCGATGCCTATCCCGACGCCCGGGACACGCTCCGTGCTCTGCGCGGCCGCGGTCTCAGGACCGGTATCCTGTCGAACGGGGATCCCGGCATGCTGGACGCGGCCGTTGCGTCGGCCGGTCTGACCGGAGATCTCGACACAGTGCTGTCGGTCGATGCCGCGGGAGTGTTCAAGACCAGCCCGCGCACTTACGATCTCGTCCCTCAGGGCTTGTCGGTGGCCGCCAGCGAGGTCGTCTTCGTGTCCTCGAACCGCTGGGACATCGCCGGTGCCGCGGCATTCGGTTTTCATGCGGTCTGGGTCAACCGGCTCGGGCTGCCGGACGAGTACGTGGAACTCGCGCCGAGCGCAGTGATCGGGTCGCTCGGCGAGCTGGTTTGAAACGCCGTCATGGCCGGGCCTGTCCCGGCCATCCCAATGAGAAGGGCGCTTCGCTCCATAAGAGCTGGATCACCGGCACAAGGCCGGTGATGACGCGTGCGGAGCACAGAGCCTAAAGCGACTTACCTCGCCAATGCCGCCAGGATTCGCGCCCACGAGCGGGTGCCTTTGTGGAAGCTCTTGAGATCGTATTTCTCGTTCGGCGAGTGGATGCGGTCGTCGTCGAGGCCGAAGCCCACGAAGAGCGTGTCGAGGCCGAGCGTGCGCTTGAAATCACCGCCGACCGGGATCGACCCGCCCATGCCGATGACGATGGGATCCTTCTGCCATTCGTCGTGCAGCGCCGACTTCGCCGCCGTGATGGCCGGGAAATCGTGCGGCAGGGCGAGAGCGCGCGAGCCCTTGTGCTTGATGAACTCCACCGAGCAGTCGGACGGGATGCGCTCCCGCACGAAGGCCTGGAAATTCTCGGAGATCAGGGCCGGGTCCTGGTCGCCCACGAGGCGGAACGAGACCTTGCAGCGGGCTTCCGACGCGATCACCGTCTTGGTGCCCTCGCCCGTATACCCGCCGATGATTCCGTTCACGTCGCAGGTCGGGCGCGACTGGATCTGCTCGATGAGCATGCGGCCCGTCTCGCCGGCGGAATGCTTCAGGCCGACCTGGCCGAGGAACTCCTCCTCGGTGAGGTTGAGGCCCTTCCACTGCTCGAGCACCTGCGTGGGCGTTTCCGGCACGCCCTCGTAGAAATCGGGAATCGTGATGCGGCCGTTGTCGTCGTGAATGGCCGCGATGATCTTGGAGAGCACGTGGATCGGGTTGCGCGCCGCGCCGCCGAACGAGCCGGAATGCAGATCGCGGTCCGCGCAGCGCACGATCACTTCCTCGTAGACCATGCCGCGCAGGGACGACGTGATGGCGGGCGTATCCTGGTCCCACATGCCCGTGTCGCAGACGAGCGCCACGTCGGCCTTCAGCTCGTCCTTGTTGGCCACGATGAACTCGGGCAGGAACTTGGAGCCGTCCTCCTCCGCGCCCTCGACGAGGAACGTGACGGTGATCGGCAGCGAACCGGTCACGGCCTTCCAGGCCCGGCACGCTTCGACGAAGGTCATCACCTGGCCCTTGTCGTCGGCCGAGCCGCGGGCGCTGATGGCCTTGCGGCCGTCGGGAAGCGTGATGATACGCGGCTCGAAGGGCGGCCTCTCCCAGAGGTCCAGCGGATCAACCGGCTGCACGTCGTAATGGCCGTAGAAGAGCACGTGCAGTTTCCCCTCCCCGCCCGCATGGCCGAGCACCACCGGATGGCCGCCGGTCTCGCGCAGGGAGGCTTCGACGCCGAGGCCCTTCAGTTCGTCGACGAGCCACTGGCCGGCTTTGCGGCAATGGTCCTTGTAGGCCGGATCGGTGGAGATGGACGGCACTTTCAGCCACTGGAACAGGCGGTCGAGCGACGCGTCGAGATCGGAATCGATACGCTGCAGAACTTGGTCGAGCTGGGACATGGAAAACATCTGCCTTGGTGACGGGGTCGCCCCAAGACGTACTCTCATCCCCCGGGTGATCGCAAGTACGGGTTGCCGTCGGACTCAGGAGACGAGCGGCTTCGTCATGTAGACCCGCCGGAAGCCTTTCTCCTGTGCGCGATGGGTCTCGACGAATCCCAGGCGCCCGTAGAGACGGATGTTCTCGCTCATCGCCTCGTTGGTGTAGAGCCGAACGGCCTTCACCCCCCGTTCGATGGCGAGGCTCTCGGCAAAGGCGATCAGCAGACGCCCGTACCCGCGCCCCTGCGCGTCCGGACCGACCGCCACATTGTCGAGAAGCATGGTGTCAGGTTCCGGAATCAGAACGAGCACTCCAAGGATTCTGCCCTCGCCGACGAGGACATGGACCGACCGCATCTCGATCAGGGCGGAATAATCGTCGCTCATCGGGCCGGGCTTCTGCCCCAGCCGTGGGATATACCCCGCATAGGCGGCCTGGACGACCGCCTCCACAGCGGCAAGATCCTCGGGCACCGCGAGGCGTATGGTTGGTGTCGTCATGCCGATCACGCCGATTTTTATCGCCGCAGCAACCCGCCCAGGGTGCCGCGCACGATGGCGCGTCCGATGGAGCTGCCCTGACGCCCTCCGATGGACTTGCCGATCTCGGCCGCGAGATTGCCCACGGTCTGATTGACGATGGTGCGCGTCACCTCGCGGGTGACGCGCTGCGTCACGGTCATGGATCCCTTGCGCTCACCGGAGGTGCCGAAGAGGCCGCCGAGCATGTCCAGGATGCCGCCTCCCCCTTCGGCCGCTTTGGCTTCCGCCGCCGCCTGCTCGGCGCGCTTGGCGAGCATCTCGTAGGCGGATTCCGGATCGACCGCCTGGTCGTATTTGCCCCGCAAGGGGCTTGAAGCCACGATCTGCTGGCGCTCGGACAACGCGATCGGCCCGACCTGCGCCATGGGCGGGGCGATCAGCGTGCGCTCCACCATGGACGGCGACCCCTTGCCCTCCAGGGTCGAGACCAGGGCCTCGCCGACACCGAGCTCGGTGATGGCCTTCTCGGTGTCGAAGGCGGGGTTCTGCCGGAACGTTTGCGCCGCAACCCGCACGGCCTTCTGCTCGCGCGGCGTATAGGCGCGCAGCGCGTGCTGCACCCGGTTGCCGAGCTGTGCGAGGACGCTCTCGGGAACGTCGACCGGGTTCTGCGTGATGAAATACACGCCCATGCCCTTGGAGCGGATCAGGCGCACGACGCGCTCGACGGTGTCGACGAGGGCCTTCGGGGCATCGTTGAACAGAAGATGCGCCTCGTCGAAGAAGAACACGAGCTTGGGCTGATCGAGGTCGCCCACCTCCGGCAGCTCCTCGAACAGTTCGGACATCAGCCACAGGAGGAAGGTGGCGTAGAGGCGCGGATTGCTCATGAGCTTGTCGGCCGCCAGGATGTTGACGACGCCCCGCCCGTCACGGTCGTGTCGCATCAGGTCCTTGATGTCGAGGGCCGGCTCGCCGAGGAATTCGTCGCCCTGCTGGTTCTCGAGCACGAGAAGCTGGCGCTGGATCGTCCCGATGGTGGCTTTCGACACGTTGCCGTAGGTAGTGGTGAGCTCGCCCGCATTGTCGGAAATGAGCTGCAGCAGCGCCCTTAGATCCTTCAGATCGAGCAGCAGCAATCCCTGCTCGTCGGCGATGCGGAACGCGATGTTGAGCACGCCTTCCTGGGTGTCGTTGAGGTCGAGAAGGCGCGAAAGGAGCAGCGGCCCCATCTCGGAGATCGTCGCCCGCACCCGATGCCCCTGCTCGCCGAACAGGTCCCAGAACACAACTGGAAACTTGTCGGGCGCGTAATCGATGCCGATCTCCTGCGCCCGCTTGACCAGGGGCTCCTTGCCGTTGCCGGGCGCCGCCATGCCGGAGAGATCGCCCTTGATATCGGCCGCGAAGACCGGGACCCCCGCATTGGAGAAGCCTTCCGCCAACACCTGGAGCGAGACCGTCTTGCCCGTGCCGGTCGCTCCCGTCACGAGGCCGTGCCGGTTGGCAAGCCGCAGCTCCAGATATTCCGGCTTGGTGCTTTTGCCGATGAAGATCTTCCCGTCTTCGAGCATCGAGTCTCTCCCGTATCCTCCCAAGGATCTTAGATAGACCGTGGCGAGTTTCCACTGTCGGGTTTCTTGATTTAATGGTTTAGTTGTGAACCAACGACCCTGTTCCAGTCTCAGGAGAATCAGATGGACGAACTCATCGCTCGCGTGACCCAGAAGACCGGCCTCGACCAGGCGACCGCCCGGAAGGCCATCGGGATCATCCTGGGCTACCTTCAGAAGGAAGGACCGCAGAACGAGGTCAGCCAGCTGATCGGGGCCCTGCCGGGCGCCCAGGAAGCCATCGAGGAGACGAAGAGCGGCGGCGGCGGCGGACTCATGGGCATGATGGGCTCCATGGGCGGCGGCGTGATGGCGCTCGGCGGCCAGCTCATGGGCGTCGGCGTCTCCATGGGCCAGATGCAGCCCCTGGGCAAGGAACTCTTCGCCTATGGCCGTGAGAAGGCCGGCGAGGACGTGATGGGCCCGATCGTCGGCTCGATCCCCGGCCTATCGCAGTTCGTTTGACGCTGCCTCTTGGTCATCACCCGCCTCGTGCCGGTGATCCCGACGGACCAGGGCGTAGCGCTCCACATCATCGAGATGGCCGGCGTGAGGCCGGCCATGACAAGGCGGAGCCGACACCGCGACTTCATCGTCCTTTTGGGCATTCCCACCACCGTCCCGAAACGGTATCGTCCCGCGAAATTTCCGCCGCTGCCGGACGAGAGCCTCCATGGACGACCTCACCTTAGCCGCCGATTTTCCGCAAGCGACCCGCGAGCATTGGCTCAGGCTGGTCGAGGGCGTGCTCAAGGGCGCGGACTTCCAGAAGAAGCTCGTCTCCCGCAGCCACGACGGCATCGCCATCCAGCCCCTCTATTCGAAGGCGGAAGGATCGACGCCCGTTATGCGCGAGCAGCCCGGCCGCTGGCTCGTGTCGCAGCGGATCGACCATCCCGATCCGGCCAAGGCCAACGAACTGGCTCTCCTCGACCTCGAAGGCGGCGCCGATGCACTGACGCTCGTGACCCATAAGGCTCCCGCTGCCCATGGGTTCGGCGTGCGGGTCGAGAGCCTCGACGATCTCGACCGGGTGCTGTCGGGCGTCATGCTCGATCTCATTCACCTGCGCGTCGATGCGGGCGGCCACGGCCGCCAGATGGCGGCGCTGATGCTGGCGCTCGCAGAGCGGCGCGGCCACAACCTCTCCGACCTCTCCCTCGATCTCGGCCTTGATCCGATCGGGGCCATGGCGGCGCATGGGCGGATGTCCGCGTCCTGGGATGCCATGGCCCGGCGCATGGGCGACACGCTCGAGCATCTGACCGTGCAGGGCTTTGCCGGGCGCACCTTCCTGGCCGATGGACGCGTCTACCACGAGGCCGGCGCCAGCGAGGCGCAGGAACTCGC
>NZ_JAGPUP010000396.1:0-7047 GCF_018069605.1 Microvirga sp. HBU67558
CGCCATGAATCATCACCGGACTGATTTGGGAACCCACTCACCCATAACTCGTCCCAATCCGTCCATGCCAAAGGCGGTTGGGGCCGTCCACATGGGGTAATCGCGGGAGCGGGTCGCCCGAACAAGTCACGTGCATGGAAGCCGGTGGCTGTTCCCCGACAAGACGGAGACCGGGTTCACGACGGGAAGCCGGGCCCAGGCATCGAATGGAGAACAGCCATGGACGATTATATCGGACTCGACGTGTCGATGAAAGTGACGGCGGTGTCGATCCGCAGAGGCGGCAAGCGCGTCTGGCGCGGCAAGTGCCCGTCCGATCCCAAGCTGATTGCTGACTTGATCCGCAAACGTGCCCCGTCTGCGAAGCGGGTGATCTTCGAGACCGGCCCCTTGTCGGTGTGGTTCTATCATGCGCTGCGCGACGAGGGGCTCCCGGCGATCTGCATCGATGCGCGTCATGCCAAGGCCGCCCTCGACATGGCAGCGAACAAAACTGACGCGGATGATGCCGACGGTCTGGCCCATCTGGCGGAGGTGGGCTTCTATCGTGAGGTGCGGGTGAAAGGCTTCGACAGCATGCTGACCCGCACGCTGGTGGCGGCCCGCACCCGGCTGGTCCGGATCTGCACCGAGCTCTCCAACCAGATCCGCGGCCTCATGAAGACCTTCGGCTTGGTCGTACCCGCCGGCAAAGGCAGCACATTCGAGAAGAATGTCCGTAGCCTTCTGGTCCACCATGACGGGCTTTCTGCCATCGTGCTGCCAATGCTGGAGGCGTGGCGCGGCCTGCGCATCCGGGCCGCGGAACTCGGCCGCCAACTCGTGGCCGGCGCGCGCCAGAACCAAGCCTGTCGCATTCTCATGTCGATCCCCGGGGTCGGAGCGATCACCGCGACATCGTTTGCGACCGCTGTCGAGGATCCGAATAACTTCAAGAACTCCCGCTCGGTCGGCGCCTGGCTCGGTCTGACGACGCGGCGCTACCAGTCGGGCGAGGTCGACTACGATGGCCATATCTCTCGCCGGGGGTGACCGCCATGTGCGGGGGGCTCCTCTTCAAGGCCGCAACGGTCATCCTCGCCCGCAGTTCAGCCGAGAGCGGCCTGCGGAGATGGGGCCTCAAGCTCCGAGAGCGGGTCGGCTTTAAGCGTGCGGCGGTTGCGGTCGCCCGAAAGTTGGTGGTCATCATGCACGCGCTGCTCAAGGCCGGCACCTTCTTCGACCGGAGCATCGGCGCAGCAGCTTGACCAGTTGAGGATTACATTCAGGCTCTGAGCGCGCTGAGACGTCCTTGCTGAGACGTGAGCCGAACCATTCCGCGCGATGGAATGCACCGCTGATGCAGCCGAGTGCGTCGTCCACATAGGAAGGCTCCGCCCGCGAAGCGCCATCATGCGGCGACACCTGTCGACCGCGAAACGACCCTGCACCCTGGGCCGGGGACGGGCGGCAGCTTCGGCAAGCTTGTACATTGGAATGGAGCTGCGCGACATCGGATTTGCTTGAATTCGGCCGTGGGGCGAGAAAACGTGGTTTGACCGACGTTCGATCTCTGGTCAGGACTGCTGCATCACCGCCGGATCCGTAAGCTTTTCGGATGCCCATCTCCTTCCCGGAGAACAGGACGTGCGGCTGCCGAAGGTCTGCCAATCGATATTTGGCGGGTGTTTTTGCCTCACCACAATCAACCAGTCCGTTTCAGGAAGCGAGCTCTCGTGGCGGCGCTCCGCAACTCGGGATGGTCTTTGCCAGGTCCCTACAGACAAAGCAGCCGGCATACGGCGGACTCTTCCGGATCGCCGTCACGGCCGCTTCTGTCGCAGCCTGACAGTGCGGATCCTGATGGCGGTTGGGGCGAGGCAGCAGAAGGCCGCAGTCATTCACTGCAGCTGGCTATCCTACATCACGCGGTCATCCCCGATGTCTCCAACAGCACACCGTAACCCATGGAATTGCAATCCACAGTGATCTGAGTTTTCTTGTGCATCCGGAAAAAGCGCCTTCCGTCAGCTACTCGTCAGCCAGCCAGCCTATCCAGGCATGCTGAGCATTCTCGATCTGACTGGAGGTGGAACATGACGGGGATTGGCCGAGCTGGGAAATCGCACGTTGGGAGTGCTGGAGCCGACAGCACGTGGGGATCGAGCAGCTCGCGCTCGGAGACACGTCTTGCCCCTAGTGAAGGCAGCCAATCGTTCGACTCCGTCGTGGAGCGGATGCGCTCTCGGCCCCAAGATAGAACTGCCCCGCTCGTGAGCCAGTCACTAACTTCGGGTGTGGCAGCGCCAAGAGGCGACGAGATCAAGGCAGCGAAACGAAAAATGCGTAGCCTGCTTGACGACCTTGATCTCTGTCGTAGAGCGGCCACGCAAGCCCGGAACCCCTCGGAGGCGCAAGAGCTGATCGATCAAATCGTCAAGGCAGGCTCGGAAGCTCTGGACTACTACGCGAGCCTGCCCCCACATGTGGCGCGTAGCATTCTGTCCGACGATCAGGCTCGTCAACTCCGCGACGAGGTGCTTGATGCAGCAGACGAATGCAACAATCTGGCTACTGCGACTATCTACGAGTTGGAGCCACGGAGGAAGAAAGCAGCAGGTGTACTCGACAAGATGCGAGCTGACAACGCTCCGCCCGACCAGCTGAGCCGGGCGGTGCCCAGTGTGGCGAAGCACTACGTGGCCTGCATGGAGTGGTGGGGAAAGAAGGTGTTGCGCTCGGAACGGATGCAGTCCGTTTGCGCCGCCACCGCCAACTTGCCAAGCGCCACGCCTGAAATGCGGAAGGCCGAAGAGGCGGCGCTACGCCTGCATACGGGCTGGGCACTTAATACGAAGTGCATGTATCTGCACTCGCGGATCGCTCTCGCGCAACTAATGATTGAGCCTCAGGCGAGCACGGTCGAACCAGCCGTGAGGGAAATCCTCATGGCTGGGAACGGCCGGGTGCGTCTGCTGGGAACCTTCATCGAGGACGCTTTTCCGGCATTCCTCTCGACGTCTGACGCTGTTCTGTACAGCAAAGGACGCGCACTCAACGCAGAGCACTGCGCCGTTCTGGAAGGAGTCATGGAGCGGCTTTCGGAATTCGGGTCAGGGGTGCACGGCATTGTTGCCAGCTTAAGGGAGGCGGGAAAGGGTGCCGACCTTCAATTGGAACTGTTGGACCAGATCGTCGAAGGTGCATGGGGGACGGCGCACGAAGTCATGCAACTTCTGGCAGTGCAGCCAAAGACGCCAGCCATGATTGAACCACTGGCCGTGGCTGCGAAACTGGAAAATACTGCTGTAGTGGCTGAGGGCCACGCGGCGCGCAGGAAGGGGAAGGGCAAGCGCACACCGGCCGCAGGGGAGGGGAGTTCGACGGCAGGGGTGCCGGAACCGCAGCTCGCCAGGCGCGACGCTGACACGGTCCCGACAGCCAAGCTTATCGTACTCTCGGATTTGGGTACGAAGAAGCTCGCGAGCCAAGAGGAGGCACTTGCGAGGGAGTCATCGTCGGCAACCGTACATCTGGAGATGTGGCAGGCTCCGCCCTCAAGGAAAGCACTGGCCGGATTACTCGAGCGATTGGACGAGCTGCTGCAGTTCGATCTGCCGGCTCAGCAAAGAGCTGTCTCGCAAGCGCGCCAGATGAAGCCCGAGGACGCCGACCACGTCGTGGATCTCGTCGTCAAGCGCCTGCAGACGCACGCCGCCGAGACTGAGGCCTGTGTAGCCGCGCTCGACGAGCCTCGCCGACGCGGCCTTTTCACGCCTGCGCAAGTGCGCGAAGTGCACGACAAAACAGTCCGGCTTAAGGCGATGTTGTCCGAGGTGCAGGGACAGGCAAACTCATTGAACGCGCGAAAGACAGCGATCATGATCGATTGCATGAAGACCTACGCCTTCCCGTCGCAGAAGTACCTCGAACAGCTCAGGGCGGCCGAGGAACTGGCGCCTGTGGACCGACCGCGCGCCTTGAAGGGCGAGCCAGGGACGCTGTTCGAGATCAGGCTGCAGCCCAAAGCGCTGCGCAATGGTGCGATGCCAAGCCCGATGTGGGTGCACATCCATACGAAGCTGCCGGTACATGAAAGGCAGTTGGCGACGCTGGATGTGGCCGACTTCGCCGCTTGCCACGTGAAGTCCAATGAACAGCGCGGCCACAATCGGCAGTGGCAGACCGCCCGGGCTGCGATGGGCCACGAGGACGTCGTGATTCACCGTGGCAAGCTCACGCCTGCGTTCTGTAAGTCGTTGTTGAGCATCGCCCCATGCTACCCCCTTCCCGAGGCGGAGCACGCGTCGATGCAGTTCGCGCGCCTTGGGATGTAGTAACCTTTGTTTCTCGCGCCAGAGTGACGCTGTGGTGACACCCTCAAGCCGACCGTTATCACCGAGAGGAAATCCTCGAGCAGCTTTAATGTCGCCCAGAAGTTTCGGGAAGAACTCGCGGTCGACGATCCTACCTTTTGCCGATGGCATTCTGATCGTCGTGCCGAACGAGATATGGCTGGCCGCCTACGCCGACCGCGCGTTGGTGATGTCCGCCGAGAACGTCGAGTCACATTCGAACTGGGCAACAGGCAAGGGTCGTGTCAAGGAGGACACGCGGCTCGACTGCTTGGGCATCCTACATGCCACCGGGGTGTTTATCCCAGCTCTTTGGTTGCCATCCCAACCGGCGGACAGGAAAAGCTTGGTAGTGACTTCGACTGCGACACCGTCGCCATCGGCGACGGACCGCAGCTCTATGAGCATGTGCTTGAGTTTGATGAAAGGAAGCAAGCTCTCGGGCTTCCCTCGCTGAAGCCGCCAACGTCGCATACCCCGGCCCTTGACAGTAACAACTACCAGTTTGGTCGCGCTAATCAGATCCTGGCTTCGGCGCCAAATCTCCTGGAGACCCATAGCGGCCTGCAGCAAAACTTTCTGGCTCAATCACATGAAGCACGATGCTGGTTTGCCGAGCGTGCCATCTTTGGCACATACGAGGGCTTTTCACTCGAGCTTCTGGGCGATATCGGTCAGCAGTTGGGCCGGGAAGAGGTGAGTGGACAGGATTTCCGGAACATATTTGCGAGATCAAGGTCGCACAACATCCGGGTGCTAGCGAAATAGTGCCCCCGCTCGACCCGGCCGCGGCTGATCCGGTGCCCTTCGGCCCGCAAGGCTGCGTGCATGCGTGGGCTGCCATAGCGACCCTTATGCCGAGCATGAAGCTGATGCACCTCCTGCAGCAGGCGCCGGTTTGCTATCGCCCGATGGCTCTCCGGCCGGGACCGCCGCCGCTGGCGGACACCCCGAGCACGCGGCACATGAGCCGCACCGGCCAGGTGCGGGCATGTTGCTCGATGAAGCCGAACCTCATTTCGGCACCTCCGCGAAGATGCCGATGGCTTCCTAAGAAACAGCTCCCGCGGGTGCGACGACACCGACCTCCTGGAGCACAAAGCCAAACGCCTTGGCGCGTCGGTGCAGGTTATCGATCACCCGCTTCCGGTACCGCTCCTCATAGTACGACGCTCCCGGATCAACGTAATCCATGCCATGGCGCAGGGCGTTGTAGAACAGCACCGCAATCTTGCGAGCGGTTGCCGTGACGGCCTTAGCCTTGCCAATCCGCGTCGACAGGCGCCGGTAAAAGGCACCCAGTGCCGTCTCCGTCTTGCCGATCGTCACGGCCGCCAGCCGCAGAAGGGCCGCCGCCCGACTGCCTGACCGGCGCGTTCGGGAGGATAGCACCTTGCCACCGGAGATCTTGTTGCCAGGCGCGAGGCAGAGCCACGATGTGAAGTGCTTGCTGCTGGGCCAAGCCGTCAGATCCGTGCCGCACTCCGCGATCAGTTTGAGCGCCAAGGACGGCCCTAGGCCGTGGATCCGGGTCAGGTCCTGGCCCAGAACCGCATAGAGGGCGCCACGAAGATCGAAGCTCGGCTCATTGGGCTGGCGGCTCATGCGTCGGCGCGGAGGCGGCAAGGAAGCGGAATCGGGCTTATGGGGGCTCAGCCCCTTCAGGACAGCCTCGATCCTCCGGTCGCACGCCGCCACTTTGTGCTGATAGGTGTCGTACAGCGCCAGCGCCTGTTCGAGCGCGAACAGATGCTCGGCGCGATAATGACCCGTCAATCCCTTCTCGATCGTCTCGGAGCTGGAGTGACACCGGACGTCTCTTAAGTTCGCCAGGACTGCCGGATCACGTTCGCCGGCCAGAATGGCACGGATGATGCGCAGGCCCGTGGCGCCAGTGATGTCGCTGACCACGTGATGCAGCTGCAGGTTCATCTCGGTCAGCGCCTTCTGCATGTGCTGGATGTGCGAGGCGGCATACTCAAGCAGGCGCTCACGCTGGCGCAGATACGCGCGCAGTTCCGCGATCTCGGCTTTGGGTTGGAAGCTGGCGCGCAACAGGCCATAGGCATGCAGCCGCTGGAGCCATTGCGCATCCTTCACATCCGTCTTGCGTCCGGGCACCCGCTTCGCGTCGCGCGCATTGACCAGAAACACCTCGAAGCCGCGGTCCTGCAGGATCTCGAAGACCGGGATCCAGTAAACGCCGGTCGATTCCATGACGACGGAGGTGACGCCACAAACCTCGAACCAGTCGGCCAACTGGTGCAGGTCGGCGGTAAAGGTCCCGAAGCTGCGCACGGGTTCATCTGTCCGGTCCGGTCCCACGGCGGCCATGTGCATCGTGGCCCCGACATCGATGGCTGCGGCATGGGGGTGAACCACCGGCAGGCTCAGGCGATCTTTGCCGGCTTCTCGTTTGCGTCTCATCGGCTCCTCCTTGGGGTGGGAGGGGCTGGACTGCGCCAAAGGTCAAATTCCTAACCGGGATCACCCTGGGGCGTCACCACTCTCAAGCGCGCAACAGTCCATGGACCACGTTTTTAACGGGGTAATGCGCCACCAATAAGGTAACGGCCGCTCCCCTCCGGGATCAGACTACCAGCAAGCTGTTTCTGACCCCACAGGCGGACCCAGTCCGCGACGGTTTTTTATTGATCCGGTCCTCATTGTCTTGAGCATGCGGCGTAGCGGACGGGTTTGTGGCTGAAGTAGC
>NZ_JAGPUP010000397.1:0-7330 GCF_018069605.1 Microvirga sp. HBU67558
ACGATCTTCTGGGAGGATGAGACCGGCCTGCGCTCCGACGATGTGCGCGGCCGCAGCTTCGCCCCCAGAGGCCGGACGCCGGTGGTGCGCCCCAGCCACAAACGCGCGAGGCTGGGCCTGATCTCGGCTGTGACCAACAAGGGCGAGTTGCGCTGGATGGTGCTCGATGGCGCACTCAAGGCTGCGAGCCTGATCCGCTTTCTCGGGCGGCTGATCCAGGATGCCGACGGCAAGGTGTTTCTGATCTGGGACAACCTGCCGGTCCATCGGGCCCAGGCGGTGCGGGACTGGTTGGCCGAGCGCACGGAGCAGATCGAGGTCTTCTTCCTGCCATCCTATAGTCCTGAGTTGAACCCGGACGAGGGCCTGAACGCTGACCTGAAACAGACTATGACCCGCAAGCCGCCCGCCCGCAGCAAGCCCGAACTCAAGCGTGCCGTCATCAGCCACATGCGCCGGCTTGCCAGGTTGCCCGACCGGATCCGCAGCTACTTCGAGCATCCGTCGTTCCGTTATGCCGCGTAGTTCAAGATTACCCAATCCGGATCAGTAAGTGAGTGCGTCTGCGTTAGGCAGTGCGAGCAAGATGAAGCCGCCGCCGAGGGCGCACGCCAATGGCGTCATTCACCACTCTTGTCTATTGTAAATTCCCTGTATTTTGCGATCGGTATGGCCGCACGATCGCCGTCGCTTTGCGTGACAGCCATGTTGCCGAGTAAATCGCGCGGATCGTTCACCATTACGGCGAGGTTATGGCGCGTCGAGCAGCCAAGCGTCTGTTCGACGGATACCTCGTCAGATAACGGACTGAAAAGTGACGGGCATACAGGAGGGCGGGCAAGATAGAGGATCGCCTCTATACGCGCTACACGGCTGCTGTGTTGGCTTAACAATTGGATGTTATATGTGCTGATCCCCATCTGGTTCGCCTGATGGACTGCCTCTGCGCCGAGCCTGGGCGACCCACTGATAAGCAGATGAAGCGCATCAAGCCGACCACGGCTGGCCCTCTGAAGGAAAACTCGCAACCGCTGCCGTTCCGAGGCGTGGAGCCCCTCTAAAGTTAGAACGGTGGTCTCCTGCCGGATAAGGGTGGGTGCCGACGGCTCCACACGGATCGGCGGGCTTGCGCAGCCACTTAGACTTGCTGCTAGAGCAACCAGGTGAACTTTGATCCGCAATTTCATTTGAACACAGCTATTCGATAATATAGCCGACGCCGCTCTTGGCGCCTGGCACGCCCGTGCGAACTGTCACGCGGCCTCGCGGCCGAGTGGGCGAACCCGATTTAGCCTCCCCACCATCCGAACGCGACCCCATTCGATCCGTTGGCGCGCTCATCTGGACGGGGCTCGACCCTGGTCTTACGATGTACGGAGTAACCAGAATAACCAGTTCTGATTCCTCCTTTTGGAATGAGGAAGAACGGAACAGGGCGCCAAGGATCGGCACCTGCCCGAGCCCGGGAAATGCACTGATGTTATTGCTGGTGGTACGCCTGATGAGCCCACCAATTGCAAAGCTCTGCCCACTGGCGAGCTCGACGACCGTATCGGCGCGGCGGGTGGAAATTGCCGGCACGGAAATTCCGTTGATTTGAATGGCGCCTTGTGACGTGAGGTCACTGACTTCGGGTTTTACCCGAATATTGATCTGCTTGTTGTCGAGGACGGTAGGTAAGAATTCAAGGCTCACGCCGAAGTGCCGAAATTCAATTGAGACTTGCCCATTTTCCCGCGGCACAGGAATGGGAAATTCGCCGCCGACAAGGAAGCGAGCGGTTTCGCCGGAAATCGCCGTGAGGTTCGGCTCAGCTAAGATAGAAGCAATGTTCTCTTTAGCGAGTGCGTCAAGAACCGCGCTGATGTTGATGTTACCATCGTTGTATCCGATTTCTGCTGTACCGCCACCTTTCCCAGTTCCTGAGCCCGCACGGTTGCCGCCGCTTAACAAACCCACCTTGAAGTTGCCGATTTGACCGAGGGCGGACAGGTTAATACCGAGTTCGTTCATCGCCCCGCGGGACACTTCCGCAACGCGCACACTCAAATTCACCTGCAAGGAGCCAGCGACTTTAATGTTATTGACGACCTGGGCGCCTTCCCCGAGATATTGCTCGGCGATCCTTTTCGCCGTGTCGACAGTTTCTGCGTCGGGCGCTGTACCGCTAAGGATTGCGCCGCGTGGAGTATATTTGACTCGGATCGGATAGTCGCCAACCTGATCCCTCAACATATCCCGCAGATCCTCAATCGGTTCCGTGACGACAATCTGCAACTCGGCGAGGGCCTCACCCCTGTCGTTCAACGCGAATAGGGTTGTCCGCCCTGATTTCTTGCCAAAGACGAAGATGGTTTCATTTGAGGGTGCCTGATAATCCGCAACAGTCGGGTCCGCAACAAAAATGGTCGCGGCTGACGCTGGCAGATGAACTGTCTTCCCGAGCGACGAGGAAAGCTTCAGCGTGGCATTGATGCTACCGGACGTTGCACGCCGCGGCCCTTTATCCCCGTTGCTTTGTGCCACGGCAGAAAGCGGAGATAGCAGCAGGAGGGTGCAAAGGAGAGGGCCCAAATTCGGACAACCGATAGCCCTCAGGCAGTCGACGAGGGTCGGCCACCGATTGATGTCAGGATCACGAGTTGTAAGCATTTCCAAGACAGATTCTTTCACAGTCACCAATCATACGGATGTCGCCTTAGGCAATTGAATAACGTACCCAACTCCCCGCACGGTCTTTATCCGTGGCGTCGCACCTGACCTACTCAGATGTCCGCGCAAGCGATAAATTCCGACTTCAAGTGCGTTGGTAGAGACTTCGTCGTTGAACGGATAAAGGTGATCCTCCAACTGCTCACGCGGCACGATGCGGCCCGCGCGATTAAGCAGATGCTCAAGAATACATAGCTCGCGGCGTGCTATGATCACTGGGTCGCCTGCAACGAAAACTTCTCTGCTGATCGGGTCGAAGTTGAGGTTGCCGAACACAAGGACGGGGGCGGCCACCTGTCTTACCCGGCGCTGAATGGCTCTCATTCTGGCGATGAGCTCAACAGGAGAGACCGGCTTGAGCACAAAATCGTCTGCCCCGCCATTGAAAGATTCAATTCGCTTCTCGCAATCATCGAGACAACTCATAATGACGGCAGGAACTGAATGCCCCCCGCTCCTTAGTTTCCTCAGCCAGTCCAAGCCATTGCCATCAGGCAGAGCCAACTCTAGCAGGAGAATTTCGTAGCTCGCGCAATAAAATACGTTAGAAGCCTCTTCCAAAGTACAAGCTATATCAACGGCAAAACCGCTATCCGCGAGCGCGCCGCGCACCGCGCGTGCAAAGTTCGTATGGTGATCAACGAGCAGCGTTCGCATTTCGTCTCAAATTCAAAATTGAGTTGTAAATTGAGCACGTCACCGTCGGCTACGAAACCTGGATAGCGGCAGAGGTTAAGCAACTCGTGTCAGTAGCCTTGACCGCCTGTTCGGAGAGGTAGTCGCAGGAGCATTTCAGCGACTGCAATAGTCGCTGATAGAAGCCTGTGAAGACCCTTTGCGGATCGAGACTGCCAGTCCGCGACCCAGAATGCCACCTGCCCCGACTATGACACCCCCCTGCATCGATTCCCCTGCGTGCCGTCCCCGGCGTTCATCAGCCCAGCGTGTCCAGCGCCCATGATTCGACGACTGAAAGGGTTAACCGCGAGAAGCCGACTGGAGAAATCCATAGTTCTGATCGGCCACATTCAAGCCCTGGATCGACCCCGTCTATTCCAGGTCAGAGTGATCTGACAGTCGACACGCTGTCACGACATTGGACGCAATCGCAATACACTGAGGCGAGCTCAGCTAGGGCCGGGGGATCTGCCGGGCAGCAAGCTTAACTGCCGCTGCTCTCACGGCAACCAAGTTATCTACAGGATTGTTGGCGTCGTCAGGTGGCAACCCCTGTCGGACCGGCAAGTCGCTACACTGTAGCGCCGGGAATAACGCAGCTATAATTCGGCCGCCGTTACGATGATCGCCTGAGGCGCCGGTAAAACGTCCAGCGAGGAATGGTTGCATGGTCGGCTGAGATGCGGCGTTCAGCCATCATCTCCTCAAGATTGCGCAGGCTGAGATTATAGGACCGGTACCAGCCCAGGCAGAGCAGGATTACCGACCGATCAGAATGACGACTTTTGAACACCATGCACCTCCAGAGGTTACGCACTTATCCACCGATGACTGAGGAATATCGTGTCGCGGCGTGGGAAAGTAGCCGCATGAAGATCGACCAGGACAAGATCGGCGAGGCGGTCATCGCTATGCTGTAGCTGACGTTGCACGATAGATGGATCCTAAGCCTGGATTGCCTTTGACTGGGCAATGACGAGAAGTCTTCATCTGCGACTGGAACTGCTTCGGAAGATGGAGAGCACGGCAATGACGCAGGAGAACCTCCATGCCCCACACACGGTTTCGGAGAGAGTTTCAGGATGACGCGGTGCGGCTCGCCCTGACCAGCGGGCCAGCTATGATGGAATTTAGGTGATGGGGCCGATCAGGCGGCGCTGTGTGTTGGCATCGGAATGACCTCGCTGCCATCCTGGAATTTGACACCGGCGATCACCTTCGGCAACTGGTTTTCGCCCATTAGCCGGCGCCAGGTTTTCGAAGCCGCCATGATGAGCTTGAACACCATCAAACGAGCGGTGGTCGGCGACAGTGCGCCCTTGGTGCGCACCGTGCGATGCCGCACCGTCGCGAACACACTCTCAATCGGGTTCGTCGTCCGCAGATGGATCCAATGCTCGGCGGGCCAATCGAAGAAAGCCAGCAGCGCCCGCTGGTCCTTGCGCACGCACTCCACGGCTTTGGGATAACGCGCGCCATAGGCCTCCTCGAACAGATCGATGGCGACCTCGGCCTGGGCTCGAGTCGGCGCGAGATAGATCTCCCGCAGCGCCACCTTCATGCCGGGCTGCACGGATTTGGGTACCTTGTTGAGCACGTTGGCGGTCTTGTGCAGCCAGCACCTCTGATGATGGGTGCCGGGAAAGAGCTCGTCGAGTGCCTTCCAGAAGCCGAGAGCTCCATCCCCAACAGCAATGTGAGGCGGAATGGACAGGCCCCGCCGCTTGATCTCGACCAGAAGCTCGCGCCAGCTCTGGGCGCTCTCGCGCACGCCGGCTTGGAAGCCGATCAGCTCCTTCCTGCCTTCCGGAGTGGCGCCGATCAGCACGAGCATGCACTCGGCCTGATCCTCCATCCGGGCCTGGAGGTAAACTCAATCTCCTCGACCAGGACTTCTCGGCCCAGCGCCGAACCAGAAACGGGCGGCGGATCTGTTATACGTGTGGGCGAACGAGGGCAGTCGCTATCTGGCCATGATCCTCGATCTCTTAGCCCGACGAGTGGCTGGCTGGGCGGTGAGCGACTGGTTGCACCAGGAGCTGGCCCTGGAGGCACTGCGCTATGCGCTAGCGATCCTGCGATGGACCTGACCGACCATCCGGACAGCAAACTGTTCTGACCAGTGTTCCTATGCGCCGGACCCTCAGAGCGATAGACCTCTTAGAGTGGCTGGTGCCACAAGGTGTCCTGGTGTGGCCTGACCCACACTCTGATCGACCAGATCCGTGTCTTTCGTCGATCTTGTCGGCTGCCCAGGAGCCTTGCGGTCCGGTTTGCCTCACCGCCGCACTTGCCACGAAAAGGGCCTGACGTTCTCTTGCGTTACAGCGCTGTCATGGACGCAGTCTTGGCGAACCGTCGATCCACGACTGAGCCAGGAGAGCCGGTATGGAAGGTGGTCAGGAGCGTGTGCCTCATCTCGTCGTAGGTGGTGTTGACATGCATAAGGATCTTTACCTCGCCGACGTTCTCGATTAGCTCGATCATGCGCTCCCCGCCGAGAGCTTTCCCACAACGCGACAGGGATACAATCAGATGCCCGCCTGGATGGGCTCCTTCGGCTCCTTGTAAGGGCGTCGACTCTGAGTCAACAGGGACCTATGGGGCCAAGCTCCTGCTCAATACGCAGAACGCAGGCCTCGAGATTCTGGAGATCACACCCCCGGATCAGCATGATCGCCGCAGGCGTGGAAAGAACGAGGATCGCGAAGCTCAGATTGCAGCGCAAACTGCCCTTGCCGGCAAACGGACTATCACGCCCAGAAGCCGGGATGGCACGGTTGAGTTCCTGCGTGTCATCAAGGCGAGCCGCAAGCCGGCGGTGGCGACACAGCGAATCGCGTTGCAGAGGACTCAGAACACCATCGTCTGCGCGCCGGACAGTCTGCGGGGTGTCCTGCGTGGGATGACTCGCATGCTACTGGTCAGGACGATGGCCGCGTGGCGGCCTGATCAAACCGATCACCGTAACGCGGAATCCGCCTAGTGTATCAACCCGAACTCGCTAGCCGTTCGCTACCCCGAGTGGCACGAAGAGACTTCCGAAATGGATGTGATAATCGGAGCAATTCTCGATGAACTCGCCCCGCATCAATATTGTCCGACGGCCTGTCAGGCGGAGCCGACCAAATACAGCATTCGGATCTCATTGTCCGAGAAAAGCAATCGCTTCAACAACACCGCTGTCGAGACCTTCTTCAAGACTTCGGAATCCGAGCTGGACTGACGCACCGTCTTTCAGCCGAATTCCGAGGCCAAGCAGGCGATCGGCCGTTACATTGATGGCTGTTACAACCCCGTCCGGCGTCACTCAGCGCTCGACTACATTAGTCCGGATCACTTCGAAAGGTTAGCCGGATAGTTACCACGCTGCCTCCCACAAATGCGAAGCAGCGTGGTAACTATCAACGGCGGCCTCGCCAATTGCCGGCATATCAGAGAGCCAGTATCTACGGCGCAATCGAGTTGGCGGCGCGACGCTCAACGTTCTCACGCGCTCGCCATTCCAAAACACACATCGCAGGGCGCTGATGGTTCGCTCTGCTGTGGCCCGCAGAATTTGTCAACTGGCTTCCTATGTCGAGGTACACTACTTTCTCAAGGGCCAAATGTGAACGTACTTTGCCCGCCAGGTAAATGCCGGAACAAGACAAGGGCGGTGTGCCGATCACCCTTGTACCTTGGAGGCTCAGGCCGCAAGGCGAGCTTCCAGGTTGTTTAAATAGTCTTCGGCATAGGTTTGTGCGACGGAAATCGGCAGATCGATCCCAGCCGTTGCAGCCTCTTCCATTACCTTTTTGACCAGCCCGTTGCGGATTGCCAACTTTACCTCGGGCCCTGCGACAAGGCTGAGCGCTTGCGCTCCGATACTAATCCCAGCTTCTTCCAGCGCAAGCTTCATATTGCCTCCGGTGATGGCAGTGCGGAGAAGATTTGCTGC
>NZ_JAGPUP010000398.1:0-7417 GCF_018069605.1 Microvirga sp. HBU67558
ACTTCCTCGTCGGCGCCGACGACGAGTTCGTTGTCGATGCCGATCTCGCCGAACTCGTTGACGATGACGGCATATTTCTTGCCGTGCTGCTCGGTCAGGATGCGGTTGAGAAGGGTGGTCTTGCCGGCGCCGAGATAGCCTGTGAGGACGGTGACGGGAATCTTGTCGGTCATGGAGCGGCTCCGAATCTCGAGTTCTTCCTGCAGGGGAGCGCAGGCGCGCCCCGAGGTGAGATGATGGTGCCCGCGTGGAGATGGTCGAAGGTTCGCCCCAACTCCTTGCCATGCGAGTACCTCTCGTCTTTGGAGGGAGAATGCCCGTGGATCAGCTCGATAGAGCTCCCTGGAAGGCGTTCACATTGTTGCGGATCATATCGATGTACGTGCTGGCCGGGCCACTTTGGTCGGAGAGGACATCGGAGAAGAGGGGGCCGCCAATCCTCGCACCCGATTCCCTGGAGATCTGCTCGATCAGCCGCGGATCAGAGATGTTCTCGACGAACGCCGCCGTAATGTGTTCGGTCTTTATCTGCTTGACGATCTTAGCCACATCCGCCGCCGAGGCCTCCCCTTCCGTCGAGACCCCCTGGGGAGCAACGAAGTCGATGCCGTAGGCGTGCTCGAAATACCCAAAGGCGTTGTGGGAGGTGAGAATCTTGCGTCGCTCGGGCGGGATCTTGGCAACGCGGGCCTTTACCTCGGCCTCGAGCATATCGAGTTTGGTGAGGTAGCTCTTGGCATTGTTCTCGTAGGCTCCCTTGCCAGCAGGATCGGCCCTGATCAGCCCGTCGCGGATGTTCGCGACATAGATCTTGGCATTTGCCACGTCCTGCCACGCGTGTGGGTCAAGGTTGCCATGGTCGTGGCCAGCATCACTGTGCTCGCTCTTGCTATGGTCATGCTCCTCCTCTCCGTTGATCGCCTTGACGTTAGTGCTGGCGATCACGAGCGATGCCGTGCTGCCGGAGGATTTGACGAGGCAGTTGATCCAGTCGTCGAACCCGAGTCCGTTGACGAAGATGATCTTAGCATTGGCGACCTTTGTCGCGTACGCTGTCGGCGGGGGGAAGACGTGGGCGTCCCCGTTGGGACCGACGAGTGTCATCACCTCGACGCGATCGCCGCCTACCTGGTGCACGAGATTCCCTAGGATCGAGAATGAGGCGATTGCCTTGAGCTTTGATGCTTGTGCTAGGGCCGGGATGCCGGAGAGGACAAAGGTGATCGATGCCAGAGCGGCAAGGGCAGAGCGACGACTGATCATAAGATGTCCTTTCAAAGGTTCCTGATCGAAAAGAAGGGCCTCAGGTGGCACAAAGGCCATTGGTGTCGACGGCGGTGTTCTGGAACTGAAAGGCATGGGATCGGCTCCAGTCCGCGAGGCGACGCCTAACCCGAGCCTCGGTAAGAAGCCGATGAACCCGCTCCTGTGTGCAGTTGAGGTTGGGCGGGGCAGCAGCCTCACAGTCCGTTTTTGCGAAATTCATGCGAAACCACCTTGACGTATATTATACAGTACCTATTACGTATAGTATACTATCCGTGATGCAGCCGCAACGCCCAAAGCTGGAGACTGCCATGATATCTGCTCCCTGCCGCGCGCTCGGCACCGTGCTTTCCGGGTTCATCGGCATCGGCGAGTCCACCCGGCTCGATCAAGTGCTTAACAGCCGCAAGCGCCGCAACGTGGCGGTAATCGTCCGTCACATGCGCGAGGTGAACATTGATGCCGATCTGATTCGCGAGAGCGGCGCCAATCTCGCCCGCATGGACGAGAAGCTGGTGGAGATAGCCAATGGCTGCGTCTGCTGCACGCTGCGCGGCGATCTCCTGGTCGAGGTGCGGTGCCTAAGAGACGAGGGCCGGTTCGACTACCTCTTGATCGAAGGAACCGGGATCGCCAGGCCCATGCCGGTGGCGAGTACATTCTCCTTCCGTGACGAGGACGTGAACAACCGCTCTGATGTGGCCCGTCTAGGTACCATAGCGCCCGTCGGGGACGCCGCCCATCTGCTAAAGGACTGCAGGTCCAACGACTTCCCGCGGGATCGCGGCGAAACGTCAGGCGAGGCCGACGAAGACACCCTCGTGCATCCGTTCTTGGAGCAGATGAAGTTTGCAGAGGTCGTCATCCTCAACAAGGTCACAGAGGTTACACCTGAAGCGCTCGATCTCGTGCGCAAGGTTGTTGTAGCCCTCAATCCAAGTGACCGCATCATTGAGACCGCCTCCGGGCAAGTGGGTCTCTCCGATATCTTCAATACCAAGTTGTTTGATGAGGGGAAGAGGCAGCAGCATCCGCCCTGGTCCAAGGAGCTATACGGCCATGCCGAGCATTTGCCGGAGACGGAAGATTACGGCATTCAAAATTTCGTCTACCGAACACGGTGTCTGGCTCATCCCGAGAGGTTCCGCGCGTTCATCAACGCCACATTGCCGGGGCTAATCCGGGCCAAGGGGCTTTTCTGGCTCGCTACGCGGCCAAGATGGGTCGTCGAGTTCTCGCCTGCAGGCGCTACCGTACGCATGATGGCTACGGGCCATTGGTGGAGCGCGATTCCCAAACAGCACTGGCCTGATCACCCCGAATGGAGACGCCCTCTGGGGCGGCCGGCGCCAGGAGCTGGTGTTGATCGGGACTGGCATGGATGAATCTGCCATTCGTGCGGTGCTTGATGACAGCCTGATCGGAGCGTCAACAGCGACGCAGTTCGATCCCGATGCTTATCGGCAACTGCGTGATCCCTTCCCATTATGGGGGAAAGCTGATGCAGCCTGAACGCGATATCCGTCCTGAATCCCATCACAGAATGTGCGTCGAGGAGAGGCTGACGCGGCAGACCCTCCAGTTCCGACCGATCGGCATCCTGCCGCGAGCGCTCGATCCGGTTGTAGCCGCTGGACTCGACGCGTTGCCGGTGCATCGTCTCCCGCGATTGCGGCTCGAGGGTGATCTCCAGACCTTACAGCGCGAGGTGCAGTTGCGCTTGGCAAAAGCCGGGATCGGCGCGGATTGGCTGGCGGAGTGGCTCGGCAATGACCTGAGCTTCCTCGGGCTGATGTTCTCTCAGCTCACAGGAGCTCAGCGTCTGTGCCTGCGCCTCAAGGTCACCGAGAATGATGTCTGCCGCAACTTCCATGTCGACAATGTGCGCTACCGGCTCGTCACCACTTATCGCGGTTCCGGCACCGAGTGGGTGCCACCCCATGCTCTCATAGCACTCCCGCCGAGCTCGCCAATCCCAAGCGGCCAAGTCAGACAGCTTGAGCGGGGATGGATTGCCATTATGCGCGGATGTTGCGGCGCAACGGCGGGCCATCCCGGTGTTCTGCACCGCTCGCCGGCGATCGACGGACAAGACATCGCCAGGCTCTCCCTTGCGATCAACGAAGCCCCTCGTCCGTCCTGATCCACAATCAAGGAGAGCTTCATGAACAGACGTCTCAGGCTTGCGCTGGCTCTCGGATACTCTCTCGTCGTCCTCAGTGGCGTTGCCTGGGTCCACGAGGCTTCACAGCGGGGGCGCTCCCCAGTGTCCTCGGTGTGCGACCTTTCAGGCACCGGAGCCAAGCCGATTAGAGCTTAGAGGAGTCAACAGTTCGTCCCAACGTGCACGTTCTTCCACATGCTTCGCTACCGTACAATCAGGCACAGATCTTGCAACCGTCCTATGTAGCCGTCCCTGCCCGTCATAGCCACCTTCAGCCCATCCCCCGGCATCGTGGAGCCTGAAAATGAATCAGCCCCTTCTCGCCAGTGTCGCCAGCGGAGCCTTTGTCGCCGTACTCGCCCTGGGCGCATCCTCTCCTGAAGCATGCGCTCAACTATCTGCGACGTCGGCGCCGTCGCCCGCGATGAGCCAGCAGGAAGTCAAGGAACTGCGCAAGATCGCGAACGATGCCTTCAAGCCGATTCCTTCCATGGTGCCCGAGGTCAAGGGGAATCCCGTCACCCGCGAAAAGGCCGAGCTCGGCCGCATGCTGTGGTTCGACCCGCGCCTATCCGCCTCCGGTATCCTGAGCTGCAACTCCTGCCACAATCTGGCGGCGGGCGGCAGCGACAACGTTGAGACCTCCATGGGCCATGGCTGGCAGAAGGGGCGGAGAAACTCGCCGACTGTGCTCAATTCAGTGTTCAACGCAGCGCAGTTCTGGGACGGACGTGTCCAGGACCTGCGCACACAGGCCAGGGGGCCGATCCAGGGCGCCAGCGAGATGGCAGCCTCCCCCAAGCACGTCGTCAACGTGCTCAAGAGCATCCCCGAATACCAGAACCGCTTCAGGGCCGCCTTCTCCGGAGAGAACGACCCGGTCACCTTTGACAATCTTGCCAAGGCGATTGAGGCCTTCGAGGCGACTCTGATCACGCCGGCCTCACGGTTCGACCAGTTTCTGGAGGGCAATGTGGCCGTTCTGAACGACCAAGAGAAGCACGGGCTCAAGCTTTTTATGGAGACCGGCTGCACGGCCTGTCACCGCGGCATCAATCTCGGTGGGCAGGACTATTTCCTGTTTGGCGCGGTAGAGCGCCCAGGCCGCGAGGTTCTTCCTCCCGAAGACAAGGGCCGTTTCGCTGTGACCAGGACCACCAGCGACGAATACGTCTTCCGTGCGGTACCGCTGCGCAATGTCGAGCTGACCGCCCCCTACTTCCACAGCGGCAAGGTCTGGAACTTGGAGCGGGCGGTAGCAATCATGGGTGTAGCACAGCTCGGCAAGGAGCTGACTGTTCAGGAGACGAGCGACATCGCTGCCTTCCTGCGCACCCTCACAGGCCAGCAACCTCGCATGGAGCTACCTGTCCTGCCGCCAAGCACGGAGCAGACGCCGCGGCCCGAGCCGCTAGTCAAGAACTCGCTGGAGCAAGGCGACGCGGTCGGGAGGCAGAACAGCCTGCGCTGACCGATCCCGGCCCAACCGACGGCCCCTACAACGCCTCTAGGTGCCGCGCGACCGACTGTTGAGAGAGTAGCTTGGGTGAGGCAGCCCTCAGCCGATGCAAGACCCTGATCGGTCGAGGCTGCAGGCACGGGCGTTTATGAAGCGCGTTGCCGTGGCAGCGGCAGGCAGAAGCGACCAGTGCCGGAAAGGGCAGGGAGAGTCCAATCTGTTCCTCAGCGGTTGTCCATTCAGGAAATGGTTGGAACATGACGCTCTGATGTCCGCTGTCAACGATTTTGACGCAACGATCCCGCCGCTGCGGAGAGCGGGCCCGTATCGATGAACACGCAGAGGTGGGAACGAGACCTGAAGGACGTCGGTGATCAAGCTCGGATGCGCGGATTGGCTACCGCATTCCCGAGTGTGCGTCCGGGGCTGGCCCGATCTTACAGCGGGCGTCGATCCATGGTCGGCCACAAAGCGTTTGACGGGCTTTTCCCCTGCCGTGATCCCGCCCCCGCCTCTGCATGAGAAGGAGATGTTGCCGCTGGGGCAGATCAGGCGGGTTGAACCTCCCGGGCGACCGCCCCCATGAAGCCGGCGAGCTCGCGAGCGACGGCCGTGCACACCACCGTTGACTTCTTGCCCCGTCGAGTGAGGGCTCGATAGCGGCCACTCAAACGCGTCTGGGCTTTCCAGGCGATCTCGCGCACATTCGGTGTCGTCGCTTCCAGCCGGTAGAGTTTGACTGTGCCGATGCGCGGCGGGTGCCGATAGGTCCAGGCGCTTTCCACCAGCATCTGTCGAACGCGACTGTTTCCGGCCTTGGTGATGCCGCCCCGCCGCACCGTTTCGCCGGTCGAACGCTCACTCGGAACCAGGCCCAGATAGGCCATGAGCTGACGAGGGTTCTCGAAGCGGCTGACATCCCCAACCTCGGTGACGAAGGTCACGGCGACAACCAGATCGATGCCCCGCAACGCTTGCAGGGCCCGCACGAGCGGTGCCAGAGACCAATGAGGCAGGAATTCTGCAATCGTCTGCTCGAGCCGCTCCACCCGTTCCTTCGCCAGCCGCACGGCTTCGACCCTCTCCTGCAGGACGATCTGGTGAGCGGGATGATCGAAGGTCTGCTCCTGCAGCCAGCGCAGGTAGCGCATGGTCCAGCCTGTCTTGCGTGGGTAGACATGCCCATGTTTGAGCATGAAGGCACTGACCTGCTGGCGATGCACCCGCAAGCTCTCGACCGCCGCAGCGCGGGCGCGGACCAGGTCGCGCATGGCTTCGTGACCTTCATCGGGGACCCACACCGCCGTGAGCTCGCCGGCCCGCAGAAGTCTGGCCTAGGCGATTGCATCGCGCCGGTTGGTCTTGACCCGATCGCCGGGCTTGCGCGGAATGAGTGAGGGGGCATCAACTGCGCAGGGATAGCCGAGGCTGGTGATGAGCCGGTGCAGGCCATAGCCGGTCGGGCCAGCCTCGTAGCAGAAGTGGACGAAGTCATACTTGGACGCCAAGCGCTTCACGAAGCGCCGCATGCTCTCTGCGGAAGCATCGATCTCTCCCAGGTAGCGAACTTCACCGCCCAGTTCGCCATCAGCGACCGCAACGGCATAGCGCGCTTTGGCGACATCGATTCCGACAAAAACCTCCGTAGACTGTACCATGGCTCGTCCTCCTGCGGTGAGGATCGGCTCGGACCACCCGAGCAACCCTCGGAGGCGCAGAGTAGGGCGAGCCACTTCCTCAACACAGGCGGACATACGGTCTTAAAGGCGGGCATGAGCTCTTTTTTGTAGGGCACCTCTGCTGCCTTGGTATCTGTCTTCACTGTTGAGCCGGTAGACATGTCACGATAGACTACCCTGAAAGTATTCAACAATCACTGCCCGCATATCCTTACGATTGAGACAGGGTCGTCGCGGCCTAGCAGCCACTGCTTAACGTGAGGTCTTGTCCCCGAGACTCTAGCAGGCCATAGTTGCTGACAAAGCATAAGGGGAAGTGGCATGATGGCAGATCGTGATTTTGAACTGATGACGGCAGCGTTGGCTGAACTTGCCAAGCTCAAGCGCGCCGCGGAGCATTCGAGACATTTCTTAGGACTGCTCTATGACTCCGCTTTACAGGAGTGGGCAGAGCGGCTCGGGATGGACCCACTCCAGCTCAATCAGATTGTCCCCGAGCGCTGATCGGCCGAGCCCCGAGCCATCCCTTGATATTTGGCTCGTTCACCGCCAACTGATCGAAGAGATCCAGCTTCGCCTGTTCATCTGAGTTCTGAAGCTGGTCATCCTCCCGGCCCTGCTTGGTTTGATCACTGCGATCATGCCACAGACGCAAGGATTTATCCTGATTTGCCGCCGCTCAGCAGCAAATCGGAGTGGCTTGAGTCCTTTACGCTCGCTCCTAAGCCAGTGATTGTAAGTGAGTCGGCCCTGAATAATGCGTCGGCATGGAGCTGGCGTTGGATTTCAGGCGGCTTGAGAAGTATCCGGTTGCGCGGATGAGATGATCAGAGCTGCCATGAGCCAGGC
>NZ_JAGPUP010000399.1:0-7568 GCF_018069605.1 Microvirga sp. HBU67558
TCGCTCATGGAGCGCATGGAAAACGAGGGCATCGTCGGACCCGCCAACCACGCCGGTAAACGCGAGATCTTGATCAATCATCTCGACATCGACGATTGATCGCCCGATCCGGCGACGAAGATCGGAAGGCGGCTCTCACGAGCCGCCTTTTTCTTGTGCGGGCTTGCCTTCGGACTACTGGATGACCTGCACGACCGTCCGGGTCTGCGGATCGACCAGCACGGTCCTGTCGTTCACGATCGTGTAGCTGTAACTGTCCCGAAGGCCGACGCTCGGGGGAACATCATAGAGCCGCACGCGCGGCGGCAGCGGCTGGCCCACGACCACTTCCTCGGTGACTCGCATCGTCGGGCGGCGCTGGGCCACCACATAGGTGCGGACCCTGGTCGATTCCTCAGCCGAGATAACGCCCCCCACGGCGGCTCCGGCGACGCCGCCGACCACGGCCCCGACCGGCCCGCCGATGACCGCGCCGGTCACGGCTCCGCCTGCAGCGCCCGTCGCGGCGCCGGTTTCAGTGCTGCTCTGGCAAGCGGCCAGCGGAAGAGCCAGAAGAGTCAGGATGGCAGCCGAATGTAGGACGTGATTGCGCATGGCGGATTCCTTTCCGGTTAGCACCATGCGAACGCGGGAAAGCTTGGCCGGTTCCCTCCCTGGCCCAACAGGCTTCCTGGCCCAACAGGTGCGCTCCGTGGTCGAAAGGTGTGTGCAGGCTCGGCTTTTGTCCTTGCTGTTCCGGTCCTCAGATGCATCTCTCATGGCAGAGGCAAAGCACGGGTCGGGAGGATAGGATGGTGGAACGTTCCAAGGTTGCGATCGTGACCGGGGCGGGAACGGGAGTGGGCAGGGCAATCAGCGCAGGGCTCCTGAACTCCGGCTACAGCGTCGTGATGGCCGGACGCCGCCGCGAAGCGTTGGAAGCCGCACAGCGTGAAATCGCCGGCGCGAGCGCCTCCACGCTTCTGGTGCGGACCGACGTGACGAACCCGGCCTCCGTGGCGGCTCTCTTCGCCGCCGCCAAGCAGGCCTTCGGGCGAGTCGACGTTCTGGTCAACAATGCCGGAATGGGGTCTCCGGCCGTTCCACTCGAGGACATCCCGTTCGAGCAGTGGCAACAGGTGGTGGCGACCAACCTGACCGGAACTTTCCTGTGCACTCAGGAAGCCTTCCGGATCATGAAGAGCCAGACCCCACGGGGTGGACGGATCATCAACAACGGTTCCGTCTCGGCCTATGCCCCGCGCCCCCTATCGGCTCCCTATACGGCCACCAAGCATGCCGTTCTGGGCCTGACGAAGTCCACGTCCCTCGACGGCCGGGCCTACGACATCGCCTGCGGGCAGATCGATATCGGGAACGCCGCCACCGACATGACGGCCCGAATGACCGAAGGCGTGCTCCAGCCGAACGGAACGCTCGCCCCCGAGCCGAGGATCGATCCCAAGCATGTGGCGGACGCCGTGGTCTACATGGCCGGACTGCCGCTGGACGCCAACGTGCTCACCATGACCGTCATGGCGACGAAGATGCCGTTCGTCGGACGGGGGTGAGACACATTGCCGTGAAGGGGGCGGGTTCACCTGGGAAGTAAGCTCGACCGCCCCATCTGACCAGGATGGCGCAGCCCACATCCGGCGCGCCGTACGGTTCCCATTCAGCTTGTCCCGGGCAGGATTCGAACCGGCAGCAGGGCGCGGCCTGAACGGTCGTGCCGGTCGCTTCGCACGGGAGATTGATTGTCCGATGACGGCGGTGGAATGAGCGCGATCCTCGTCAAGATCTTTGCAACCGCCCTGACCCTGAGCCAGGTCCTCGCCGATCCGGACACGGTCAGGACGAGCTTCGATCCCGCGCGGGATCAGGAGCAGGTCTCGCAGATCCTCAAGGACGGCTGCGCTCATATGCGCCGGGCCTTCGACATCGAGGACATCAACCTCGACGATCTCATCGCCACCGCCATGGACGATCCCCAGGCCATCGCGGGCGAGATGAAGGTGTTGCAGGGCTTGAGCTTCAACGACCTCCACGCAAGTTATCGCCAATTCTGCAAGAACGAGAAGGTCGATCCTTCCCCGGTCGATCTCGCCGAGGTGATCTCCACCTACAATGCGGCGGTCGCCGGGCTCCCGGACGCCGGAAAGCTGAAAAACCTCAAGCTCCCCGGAGTGAGCGTCATCCTGGATGGCGACGGCAAGCGATTCGCCGAGGTCTACGAGCCAGACCACCGACGCGTCTGGGTATCCCTGTCGGAGATCCCGAAAAGCGTCCAGCAGGCTTTCGTCTCGGCCGAGGACAAGCGCTTCTATCAGCACAAAGGGGTGGATGAACGCGGTGTGATCCGCGCCTTCGTGGGCAATCTCGCCAACCCGGGCCGGCCGGCCGGCGGTTCGACGATCACTCAGCAGGTGGCCAAGAACCTGCTCGTCGGCGACGATGTGACCTACGATCGCAAGATGCGGGAAATGATCGTTGCCTCGCGCATCGAGCGCGTGCTCAGCAAGGCGGAGATCCTCGAGATCTATCTCAACTCGATCTATCTCGGCCGCTCGTCATGGGGCATCGAGATGGCGGCGCGGAGCTATTTCGGGAAGAGCGCCCGGGCGCTGTCCGTCTCCGAGGGAGCTCTGCTCGCCGGTCTCGCGAAAGGGCCGAACTATTACAATCCCGATATGAAGCCTGACCGCGCTCAGGAGCGCATGGCTTACGTGCTCAGCCGCATGCAGGACGACGGATTTTTGAAGGCCGATCAGGTTCAGCAGGCCGTCGCGGCCCTGCCGTCGAGGGTATCCTTCGAGCGCATCAAGCGCACATCGGGCTTCTACTTCGTCGATCATGTCAGCCGGGACGCCCGCACGCTCGCCGACATCGAGAACCTGAGCGCGGGCGGTTACACGGTGCGAACCACCCTCAACCCGGCCCTACAGCGGGCCACCGAGGCAGCCTTGCAGGAGGGACTCGCCCGATATGAACTGAGCATCGGGCGGCAGCGCTACCAGGGGGCCGAGGCGAACCTCGCCGGGGCCATCAGGTCGCTCGAAGGCGTTCCGGACACGGCACCTGCCTGGAGGCGGGCGCTGGGCGCGGTGCGACTGCCGCTTTACGACGTCCAATGGCCCGCGGCTGTCGTGGTCGAGAAGGGGAAGGACCGGAAGACGGGCGCCAATGTTCTGCGCGTCGGTCTGGCGGACGGGCGCATTCTGTCGCTGAACGCCTGGGAGGCGGCCCGTCGCGATCTCAAGCTCCATGACGTGGTGCGCGTTCAGGTCATCGAGCAAAAGGGCAAAGGCGCCGTTCGCGCCGATCTTCGGACTCCGCCGGCGGTGCAAGGCGGAGCGGTCGTCCTGGAGAACAAGACCGGCCGCATCCTCGCGATGGCCGGCGGCTTCTCCTATCCGTTGAGCCAGCTCAACCGGACAACGCAGGCACAGCGCCAGCCGGGCTCCGCCTTCAAGCCACTGACTTATCTCGCTGCGCTGTCGAAAGGTCTGCAGCCCAATACGCTGATCTGGGATGCCCCGGTGACGCTGCCCCCCGTGGGCGGGGATGCCACCGCTCGCGGCGATTCGTGGAGCCCCAAGAACTTCGACGGCGGGCGCTCCGGCATCATCACCCTGCGCCGTGCACTCGAAAACTCGAAGAATCTGGTGACCGCGCGCCTGCTCGACGGCGGCATTGAATCCTCTCCGGAGCAGAGCCTGAAACGGGTCTGCGAACTTGCCCTCGAGGCGCAGCTCTACCTCGAATGCACGCCGCATTACCCGTTCGTTCTTGGTGCACAGCCGGTGCGGATGATTGATCTCGCCGCGTTCTACGCGGCCGTGGCCAATGAGGGCGCCATGCCGGTGCCCCATGTCATCGAGTCCGTGGAGGAGAACGGGCGCAATGTCTACAGCCGTAAGGCCAATTCGCTTGTCCGGCTCGGCTCCGCCGATCCGGCCTCCTTCTTCCAGCTCAAAACCATGCTGCAAGGCGTGCTGGAGCGCGGAACGGCCCGCTCCCTGAAGGCGCTTGCGCCCTACGCGGCGGGAAAGACCGGAACCTCTGACGATGAGAACGATGCCTGGTTCGTCGGCTTCACGAACGACGTCACCATCGCGGTCTGGGTGGGGCACGACAATGCCGACGGCAAGCGGCGGACCCTCGGGCGCGGACAGACCGGCGGCAAGGTGGCGGCTCCCATCTTCCAGTCCATCCTTCAGGCCGCATGGGATCATCATGCGCCGAAGACCCCGCTCAGCCCGCCATCGCCTCAGGCGGCCAAGCAGCTCATCGCTCTGCCGATCGATCTGAACACAGGCGACCGGCTGACAGACGGGCAGGGGCGGGGCTTCACGGAGTACTTCCGGCTGAGCTGGTTCGGCCGGTTGAGCGAGACGCAGTTCCGCCTGGTGCCGCAGTCGGAGGTCTATGCGTTCCGTCATCCCGATCCGTGGAGCGACGGAGAGGCGAATGGCGGGCCTGAGTACCCCGAAGAGGGCCCGTATGCGCAGGGCCCCGGCTGGCTCGACAGCTTGCGGCAGAGCCTTCCGTCACGCCGCCAGGCCGAGCCTGAGCGGGGTTTCCGCTGGTGGTGGGAAGACGAGGCTCCCCGGCGGCCACGGCGTGTGGATCCGGATTATTTCTGGCGCAACGGACAGGTTTACTGATGACATCGACGAAGCCTTTCGGACGGATGCTGGCCGCCTTCGCCGCACTTTTGGCCTCCGCCGGAGCCCTGCGGGCTCAAGAGTTCAAGATCGACGAAGTGCCGTCCGTAACGTCGGTCGCGCCGGCAAGGCTAAAGACCAAGACCATCTTGTTCAGCGATCATCGCGACGACAAGCTGGCAGATCCTGGCACGGGACTGATCCGGTTCGAGGACTGGGCACGCGAGAGGCCGCTCCAGAAGCAGCTCTTGAGCCCCTTTCCCGACTATGTGGAGCCGGTCATCAGGGTCTCGGTCCACGGTATTGCGAAATCCTATACCGAGAAGCTCCACATGTATGTGGTGGAGGCACGGTTTCTGATCGGCAAGGCACCCGGCGCCATCGATCTCGGGCGCTACACCCAGCTCGACGTGCTCGAAAAGATCGACCCCTCCATCAAGCATCGCCGCATCACGGTGGATCAGGCTGCCCCGCAGGCCGATCCGCAATACGCCTACAGCCGCCACCCCGGACGCCGCTGGTGCGAAGCCGAGCGCAGCCTCTGCATCGAATCCCGCTATCCGTTGGAGGGCAAGCTGCCGGTCGGGATCAGGCTCGCCAACAAGCTCGAAGAGGGCGGCAAGAAGATCTCGGAGTTCATGGAGTTCCAGACGGAGATCCGCACCCTTGCCCAGGACGAGATCGAACGGAGCGGCTTTGCCAGGCTCACTGGCCTGGATGCTCCCGTCGCTGGGGTGCTGGAGCAAACGATCTTCCACGTCAACCAGGTCATGCAGTTCGGGAAGCTGCTGACGGTCCTGCAGCCTTCGCCGGCCGATGCCGGTAAGACCGTGGCGACTATGTTCATGACCCTCGCGGTGGAAACCGACGTTCTGGAGCGCAAGAAGGAGTTCGAGAACGTTCCCGTGCTGCGGAACCTTATCCCTGCCCAGGTGCTCATGGGCAAGAGCTCGTTCAACTCCGGGAACTCCATCAGCGCCGGACTTCCCGACTATGTCCGCAACCGCATCCGCGCTCTTGCCGAGCAGTTCGACCGATAGGTCGAGGTGCAGACCCCATGAAAAAGCCCCGTTCCAAGCAGGCTGAACGGGGCTGCTGAGTGTGCGGAGGCGACAAGGGGTTGCGGGGAATGGTGCCTCCGTACGAAACCAAGCGTTTAGCTTGATCAATGTTCCTTGGGAAATGTCGAAATCGAAGCTTGGCAGGCATCAATTTTCCTTGATTGCGCCATGATCCGACCGCCCATTGGTCCTGTCGGTTACCGGCAAAGGATGTGGTGGAACGCCGCAGGCGGGTAACAAACGGTCCCGCGCATTGTTGGAGGCCAGCAGTCAGCGTTTCTTCCTCCCGAACTTGCCTTCCCTGGTTCACCCAGGGAAGGCTTTTTGTTGGGGCTCATGGCAGGTGCGGCTCTGTGGAGCAAGGGCACCCTTCCGTTCCCCGTCCTGCACTGTTATCTCCCGGAGCGTCCTACCCGTCCCTGTCGCACCCGCCGAGCCGGCGGTTGGCTCATGCCGAAGAGGTGTCGTTCCATGGCCAAGGCCATTCACTCCATGATCCGCGTGCTCGACGAACAGCGCTCCCTGATGTTCTACGACAAGGCATTCGGACTGAAGGTGGCGGAGCGCCTGGCTTTCGAGAGCTTCACGCTCGTCTATCTGAGCAACGAGCACGGAGAATTCGAACTGGAGCTGACGATCAATCACGACCGGACGGAGCCCTATTCGCTCGGCGACGGGTATGGGCACCTGGCCTTCTCCGTGGACGATCTGGAGGCGGAGCATGCCCGGTTCGAGTCGCTCGGGCTCGCTCCCACCTCGCTGAAGGAGCTGAAGCTCGAGGGCAATCCTCCGGCCCGGTTCTTTTTCGTGCAGGACCCGGACGGATACAAGATCGAGGTGCTGCAGCGCGGCGGGCGCTACAAGTAGTCGGAAAATTTTCCATCGCCCCGCCTTCAAGAGGTATCACGTGGCCGTTCGTCCCATCGTCCGTTTTCCCGATCCCCGGCTGCGCCAGAAGGCGCAACCGGTCGGCATGGTCGACGAGACGGTGCGGGAGCTCGCCCGGGATCTGACGGAGACGATGCATGCCGCCCCCGGCATCGGCATCACGGCGCCACATGTGGGGGTTCCCGCGCGGCTCGTGGTCATTCAGCTGGAATCTGATCGCGAACCGCACATTTATATCGATCCCGACATCACATGGGCTTCTCCAGACCGCGTACGGCATGTGGAGGGCAGCGTCTCCATGCCGGGAGTGACCGATGAACTCGAGCGTCACGCCCGGGTTCGGGTGCGCTACAGGGGCCTCGATGGTTCGGAACGGGAGGAGGAGGCGGAGGGCCTGATGGCGGTCTGCCTCCAGCATGAAATCGATCAGCTCGACGGCATCTTCTGGATCGACCGTCTGTCGAAATTGAAGCGGGACCGTCTGATCAAGCGGTTCGAGAAGCTCCAGCGCATCAGGGTGTGATGGTGGAGTTGCTCTGAGAGTGGAGTTTGAAAGTCTTGTTCGAGATCTATCGTATCGAAACCATCGCGTCTGAAGAGGCGGGCGGGGGAATCATCCGCCGCATCATGGTGCGCACCGATTCCCTCGAAAAGGCGAAGGAGCGGGCCTTGAAGGTGTTTTCTCTGGCGCGACGCCCGCAGTCGCGCGACTCAGAGGTGGAGGCCGTGCGGGTTCTGAACGGCGCTGGGCACGAGGTCTTCTCGATCAGTACGAGAGACTAGGTTCCTGCTCCGGCGGAGGATGTTCTGGGGATAACCCAAACATCATTTGACACTGCGCTTATTCACCGGTACTTGCGCGCCTCCATCGCGAAAAACGCTTCCTTCGAGCGCGCGATGCGAGGAAATGCGCGGGCGTAGCTCAGTCGGTTAGAGTGCCGGCCTGTCACGCCGGAGGTCGCGGGTTCGAGCC
>NZ_JAGPUP010000400.1:0-7605 GCF_018069605.1 Microvirga sp. HBU67558
ATGTGCCTGGGGAGCGGACGTTTAGACAATTGCCCTCACGGACCGCGTTTGACCCACTGCGGACCTACACCGACTATCCACTGTTCACTTGCCTCACATCCCTGACGACATCGAGGAAGGCCCGCAAGGCCGGCGGCACGGCTCGGTGTCCCGGGTAGTAGATGGCCGCTCGCCCCGGTTCGTGCATCCAGGCGGACAACACCGTCCGCAGTCGCCCCTCTGCAATGGCGGCTTCGGCAGCCCAGCTCGCCACATACGCGATCCCCAAGCCGTGTGCGGCCGCGTCCGCCATCAGTCCCTCGTCATCGAGAACCACGGGTCCGCTTGTATCGATCGTCAATTCCTGCCCAGCCCGCTCGAACTCCCACTGGTACAGCTTGCCGCTCGGCGTGCGGTGGCCGATGCAGCGATGATGCTGAAGGTCGTCCGGAGTTGTCGGCTCACCGGCGCGCTCGAGATAGGCCGGTGATGCAACACAGACGAACCCGATCGGGCGGGCGAGGGGCACCGCGATCATGTCCTTCGGAATGGCTTCGATAAGACGGACACCGGCATCGAAGCCGCCCGACACGATGTCAACCAAGCGTCCCTCGACGACGAGATCAACCGTCACATCGGGGAACCGTTCGGCCATGCGCGGGAGGACCTCACGGACGAGAACGGCCGCGGCCACCCGCGGTGCATTGATCCGGACTCTGCCTGCCACTTGGCCTCGGAAGGCGGAGACGGCGTCCAATGCCTCGTCCAAGGACGTGAGCGCCACCTGCAACCGGCTGAGCATCTCAAGCCCCGCTTCAGTTGGTGAGACGCTGCGGGTTGTTCGGTTGAGAAGGCGTACGCCTAGGCGTTCCTCAAGCCCTCGCATTGCGTGGCTCAGTGTGGATGGCGCCGTGCCGAGTTCATCCGCGGCACGACGGAAGCTGCGATGGGTGGCAACTGCCACAAAGGCGGTGAGATCGTTGAGGGAAGGGCGCATCATTGATGGCCATTTTGCATCAGACCATGTCGATTTCAACGTCTAACCGTGCAAGCCCAGGGCTACTATCTCCTGCTCAAACAAGGCAGATCCCAGTACTCTCATGGGACGTGCCTTCGTTCTGAGGTTCCATTCGACATGGATGAGGAGACACAAATGTCCAAGCGCAACGCCGTCTTCCCTGCCGGCCGGCAGGCACTCTACGAGATGCACCGCTACTCTGCTGCTATCCGGTCCGGCGATCTGCTCTTTGTCTCAGGGCAGGTCGGCAGCCGCGAGGACGGCTCACCTGAGCCTGACTTCGCAAAGCAGGTTGAGCTTGCTTTCGACAACCTCAGCGAGGTTCTGAAAGCGGCTGGCGGCACGTTCGATGACATCGTTGATGTGACCACATTCCATACCGATCCAGAGGCACAGTTCGGGACCGTCATGTCCGTCAAGGACAACGTGTTTCCTAACGAGCCGTATCCCAACTGGACGGCTGTCGGAGTGAATTGGCTCGCCGGCTTCGACTTCGAGATCAAGGCAATCGCGCGGATTCCAGCGGCCGTCTGAAACGCCACCAGACCCGATCATGCGCTAAACACAAGAGCGCGCTTCTGCAATGGATTATCGTATCTTGCTCAGACTCTAGCGGAAAATGGAGCTATGCCCATGAAGGTTCATAAGTTGTCTGTCGCCGATGCATCGTTCGAGCGCTCGCCTGGCCAGGACGGGGAGGTGTGGGCAGGCAATCTGATAGACCAACATCACGGGGGACCTATCACCATTGGCTACGGTCGCTACGGGCCCAACCAGAGCATTGATGAGACTCTCGCCGTGCACGACGTGATGGTGGTTCTGGAGGGAAGCCTATCGGTGACATCGAGTGACGGCACGGTCACTGCTGGTCCGGGCGAGATTGTCTATATGCCCAAGGGTGAAGTGGTCACCATCCGGTCGCATGCTCAGGGAGCAATCACCGCCTACGTCACATACCCGCATTGGCAGGAGCCGCTGGCATAAGCCGGTGCGTCACAACCCTCACGACGCCTGAACAGGTGGCGGCTGGCGAGTAGACAGCGCAAATCACTGTAGGTCGGCTCGCGGCACCGGGCCGACCTTAGCCTTACGTCCCTAGTGCAGGGGTAAGCAGACCCTCCAAGGCGGCCAGCGATCTCCTGCTCGTGACCCAAAGCCGCCTTTGTACCGCAGCGGCCACAACGATCGGAACTGGCCGGCTGCCGACCGTCTTCTTGCAAGCTCACAGGTGTTTGAGTCGGACTTCCATGTCAACGCAGTGTACGAAAGCTAACCGCTGCACACGAGTGACTATGGCGGGAAACTACGCCTAATCATGGCAGAACGAGAAGCGATGAGTTGGTCGATATTCTGCAAGAAGCTCGCCAGCACGGGCGACAGATTGTCAGCTCGGTAGCCGGCGGCGATTTCAATCATCGGAGGGCTTCCCACCAGCGGCCGGCTCACGACTGACTGGGGCAGCAGCCGTTCGACATACGCCGGGAGAAGCGTGAGGCCCCCTGTGGACGCGACGAGCGATATGCCCGTCGCGAATCCATCGAGAAAGTGGCTCGGCGCCACCGCCACGCCGCGCTCGCGCAGGTAACGCTCGACGATGCTCCGCAGGACATGAGGGGTATCCGAATAGCCGATGAAGGGAACCTGATCGAGGTCGGCCGGGTCGATCTCGGAACGTTCGGCGAGCGGATGCTCGCGCGGCAGAATAGCCACGATCGGCTCCTCGGCGATCACCTTGTAGGTGACGTCGGGCTGGGGCTCGATGCGCGAGAAGCCGAGATCTAGTTCACCGCGCTGCACGGCGGCGGCAATGGCGGGCGAGAAGTCGCTGGTGACGCGAAAGTCAATATCCTTGAGCTGATCGCGCAAGACCTGGGTCACGTGCGACAGCCACTCGACTTCCTGGCCCGTCAGAAAACCGACCGAGAAGCTGGCCTTGGCCGGTCGGACCGCACGCCGAGCAGCGGCGACCGCTTCGGCCGCTTGCCCGAGCGCCAGCCGCGCATGGTCGAGGAAAGCCTGCCCTGCTGCCGTGAGCACAACCCCACGCGAGGTGCGGACGAACAACTGGGTGCCGACCTCAAGCTCGAGGTCGCGTAGCTGGCGGCTCAAGGAAGGCTGTGCGGTGTGCAGGCGCTTCTCGGCGGCAACCGTCAGGCTGCCTTCCTCGGCGACGGCGACGAAGTATCGAAGATGACGAAGTTCCATCAGCCATGCCTACCAGGTATGGTCGAGAAAGCTACAAAGTCTTTCCGCTGCGACTGCGGATGAGCCATCTTTGGGCTCAGCCAAAGAGCACTGGCTGGCGGGCATGCCAGCCAAGCATCACGAACAATCGAGAGCGTCCGCTGGCCAGCCCGCATTTTCGGGGCCGTGAGCGCGCGTGTGCAGAAGGAGCAAGGTCATGCCGTACGACCCCTTTTCGGCGCTGAGCTTCATCACCGGCCCGGCGATACTGACGAACGCCTGCGCGATTCTCCAAAACGGCGCGACCACGCGCTACAACCTCGCGGTCACGCAATGGCGCGAGTTTCGCGCGCTGATTGCGTCGGGCGATGACAGACTGTCGCTGCTTTACATCGATCCGGAACGCGCCCTGTCGCTCGCCGAACAGCGCATCCACCTGCAGCTCCGCGCGCTCGGCCTGCTGAGCGCGGGAGTCGCCCTGTTCGCGGTGACTACGGTCGGCGGGCTGCTAGGCGCCTTCCTCGTCCAGGCTCTGTCCGTGCCTTCCGGCGCGGTCAGCTTGGTCATGATCGTCGCCGGCGGCGCCGCGCTCGCGGTCATGCTCGCGGCGGTCGGCGCGCTCCTTCGCGAGGGCGCGTGCAGCCGCGCCATGGTCCGACTTCACCCCCTCGCGAGCAAGAGCCCGATGCAGCGCACCGCAACTCCGCAAGCCGCCCTCGGCGACGAAACCTGAGGCCTGGCCCCCAAAACCCGTCGGCGGGTCGCCGACACCCTAAGCACCACGAAAGGACCTACCGATGATCACCACTTCGATCATTACGGGCGGCAGCCGCGGCCTCGGCCGCAACACCGCCATAAGCATAGCCCGTCGCGGCGGCGACGTGATCTTCACCTACCGCAGCGATGCCGAGCAGGCGCAGGAAGTGGTCGCGGAAATCGAGGCGCTCGGCCACAGGGCCGCCGCGCTGCAGCTCGATGTCGGCGACATCGCCGCGCTTCCGGCGTTCGTCGAGCGTATTCGCGCGCTGCTCCAGTCGTGGGATCGGGGGAACTTCGACCACCTGGTGAACAACGCCGGGCACGGCGAGATGGCGAGCTTCGCCGAAACCACGGAGGCGCAGTTCGACCGGCTCTTCGACGTGCACGTAAAGGGCGTTTTCTTCCTCACCCAGGCGCTGCTCCCGCTACTCGCCGACGGCGGGCGAATCGTCAACTTCTCGTCGGGCCTGACCCGCGTCTCTTACCCGGGCTTCTCGGCCTATTCGGCCGCGAAAGGGGCGATCGAGATACTCACGCTCTACATGGCCAAGGAGCTCGGCAGCCGCGGCATCACTGCAAACGTCATCGCCCCGGGTGCGATCGAGACCGACTTCCTCGGCGGGGCGGTACGCGACACGCCCGAATACAACGAGGCCTTCGCCAATATGATCGCGCTCGGCCGCGTCGGCGTGCCCGACGACATCGGCCCGGCCATCGCGAGTCTGCTCGGCCGCGATAACCGCTGGGTCACGGCGCAGCGGATCGAAGTGTCGGGCGGCCAGAACATCTGACTGCTCGCCCCATCCACCTGTCATCTTTTGGCAACCAGCAGGAGAATATCGATGAACAATGTCCTAATCGTTCTTTCCGCCGCGGACACATGGACCCGTGCCGACGGATCGGCCTACGAATCCGGTGTCTGGGCCCAGGAGTTCGTCGACCTCGACGAGGCCTTCATCCGCGCTGGTTTCCGGGTCGATCTTGCCAGCCCTGGCGGCATCGTGCCGACGATGGACAAGCGCAGCCTCGATCCTCGGGCAGTGGGCAAGGCGGTGGCGGAGCGCATGCGCGCCTATCTCGCGCAAAACGCGCAGCGGATCGAAAACCCGCTTGTGCTCGCCGAGATCGATGTCGGCCACTACGACGCGATCGTCGTTCCGGGCGGGCACGGGCCGGTTGAGGACCTCTACAAGGATCCCGACATGGGTCGGGTGCTGCTCGAGGCCGACCGCGAGTCGAAGGTCATCGCCGCGGTGTGCCACGGTCCCGCGGCGCTGCTCGCGGCACGCGACGAGAACGGCCGCTGGCCTTTCGCCGGACGCAAGATGACCTCGCTGAGCGACGAGGAGGAGATTGAGTTTGGAACGGCCGAGAACGCCCCCTGGCTGCTGGCCGAGACGCTGCGCGAATTGGGGGCCCACTTCGAGCAGGGACCGAACTGGAGCACGCACGTCGTCAAGGACGGCAACCTGTTCACCGGTCAGAACCCGCAATCCTCGGCGGCTCTGGCCGAAGTGGTGATCGCGGCGCTGCGATAGCGCGGACTAGGCCCCAGGCGACCCGCGATCCGGCTGGCCTCGCGGGCTCCCTCCACACCGAGAAGGAGCAAGGCAATGAGCTCCGTTCCGACCGACGATGGCGTCGAGATTTTCTACAAGGACCGGGGTCAGAAGGACGCGGAGCCGATTCACTTCCACCACGGCTGGCCGCTGGCGTTGGAGGACTGAGGCCTGCAGATGCTGTTGCACCCGCCAGACGCTTGCGTCCTAATAGCAAAAAGCGATGGTTGGTCGACCAGCGGGCGTGGCGCTCAGGCGGGGAGGACCTGCGCAAGGGCCAAGCCGGCGAGACGGGCAGTGGCAAGGAGCTGGTCCAAGCCGTGCCCATTGCGCGCCTTGGCGGAGAGACCCGACATGGTCGTGCTGACGAAATCCGTCACACGGGCGGCGTCCTCCGGATGGCGCGCGGCGACGTAGTCGCGGATCAGTTCCTCCCCGGCGATATTGAAGGCGCGCGCCGCCTCGCGCGCCTCCGGGTCGTTGCATCGGGTGCCTTCCAGCACGAGGCAACCCGCCGCCGCGCAATTGGCTGCGTAGCGGCGGGCGGCTTCCTCCAGTACAGCGGCGAGGGCTTCGGCCACGGGGCGGTCCGGTCGCAATATGTCGCGCAGTGGAATGGCCCCAGTGCTGGCCCAGTGTTCGAGAACACGGCTGTAAAGGCCGGCCTTGTTGCCGAACGCTGCGTAGAAGCTCGGCGGGTTGATGCCGAGCGCCTCGGTAACGTCAGCGACACTGACCGCATCGTAGCCGCGTGCATGGAAAAGATGCTGGGCGGTGGCGAGCGCCTCTTGAGGATCGAAGCGCCGGGGCCGACCCCGCCGTTTGGAATTATTTGTAGTGACCATTACAAAAACGTTGAACGCGATCAATCGGTCAATTATGTAGTGCGACCTACATTAAGTCTCAAGGGAGGCCCCGATGGGTCTGTTCGAAGGAAAGTCAGTTTTGGTGCTCGGCGGCAGCCGTGGGATTGGAGCCGCGATCGTGCGGCGCTTCAGGGCCGACGGTGCGCAAGTAACCTTCACCTATGCCGGATCGCATGAGGCGGCGCAGCAGCTGGCGGCCGAAACGGGCAGCACGGCCGTCCTGACCGACAGTGCCGACCGGGACGCAGTGATTGCGCGGGTGCGGGACAGCAGTCCCGTGGACGTGCTGGTTGTGAATGCTGGGTTCGCCCTGTTCGGCGACGCACTGGAGCAGGACCCGGACGCGATAGACCGCCTGTTTCGCGTCAACGTCCACGCTCCCTATCACGCTTCGGTCGAGGCCGCGCGGCAGATGCCGAACGGTGGGCGGATCATTGTGATCGGTTCGGTGAACGGCGATAGGATGCCCGTCCCGGGCATGGCATCCTACGCGCTCAGCAAGTCGGCCCTGCAGGGCATGGCGCGTGGCTTGGCGCGGGACTTTGGACCACGCGGCATCACGATCAACATCGTACAACCTGGACCGATCGATACCGACGCAAACCCCGAAGGCGGGCCGATGAGGGACCTGATGCACAGCTTCATGGCCATCAAGCGCCACGGGCGGCCCGAGGAGGTTGCTGGGATGGTGGCTTGGCTGGCGGGTCCGGAGGCGGGCTTTGTGACGGGGGCGATGCACACCATCGACGGCGCGTTCGGCGCCTAGCCACCTGTGGCGTGACCCATCCCCAGAGCTATTGAGATCTGTCGATCCTGATCTCGGGCCGGAAGAGCTCTTCGCGCAACGAAGCAAAAAACCCGAGCATGATCAACCTAAAGATAGTCTTATGAGTGCTTAATCCAACGCCAAGTCGACGGCTGAACATTCGGCTCATCCACAGAGCGTTGGATGCAAGGATCAACTTCATCGACATCGCCAACCGCGATACAGCAGGTGAGTCTGAGGAGACCGTGGGCAAAGCTCTGAAGTGTCGTCGCGACAGCATCGTGCTGGCCGATGTGGGTGCAGCCCAGGAAGGGCGCCGAGCGCCTTGTGAAATGGCACTGAGGAGACCCGGCAGTTCAACAAATGGTCTTCTGCAAAGTTGAGCGCTCAAGACTCGAAATGTCTGGAAATGGCACGTTCCGGACCTAACCTTTAGGTCGGGTGATAGGCTTAAAGCGGACCTTTGGAAGGGTA
>NZ_JAGPUP010000401.1:0-7677 GCF_018069605.1 Microvirga sp. HBU67558
AAAGGACCGGCGCAAGGACACCGCCGCCTACGCTTCTCTTCCCTCTCAACAATGTCAAAGAGCAACACATCTTCCGATGCGACCGATAAAAACAGACCTCCGCAGAACAGCGCTTGTTCCCGACCGAAGTCGGGCCCAACAGCCCGGTTTCTGAGGAAGATCTGGGCGCCGTTCGCGTCAGCGGCGGCGTCGATGGGGGGTATATAGGCCGAACCTCGCGGGCCTGTCAACGTGCTTCGTGAAAGTTTTTTGACAGGCCATCCTGCGGGGTTTCCGGCACTCCCCTCGCACAGGTTTTTTCCGCCCCTGCCTCACTGCCGACACAGTGCGGCCTGAAGCAGAGCCGCGGCGGGCGTCCGTTTCCGCACCCTCTATCCTCGGAGAGTTGGCGCGCCCTCTGCAAGCTTGTCTATTAGTCTGTGCGGTTGTCGTCTCTTGTGCTAGATGGCCTCTGGTGTCTGTGACAGCAACCCACCTCCTTCATGCCAGACAGAGATCATGACCGCTCTCCCCCCTGATGACAGCCATGCCAAGAGCTCCCGAAAGGAAGCTTCGCGTCTGTCGTCCGGCATCGATCTCGGACACGAACCTCCGCTCAATACCAGCGGCCATGCGGCGCCCGAGATCGACAAGTGGGAAGTGAACCTCCGCTGGCTGGGCGCCAGTGTCCTGACCGGCGTGACGGGCGCCGTCCTGATCGGGGCCTCCATCTACATCGCCCTCGAAGGGGCAACGACCTCCGCCCTTCCTCCGGAGCGGGCCGCGCTCAACGGCCGGACTCCATCGGCAAGCATCGAAGAGCGGACCTCGAACGTGGCCCGCAAGGCCGACCGGCTCAACATGACGGAGCAGACCTCGTCCGCACGCCAGAGCTTCAAGGCCCCGATGACGATCCGCATCGGAGAGCGCGAGGCAATCAAGGTCCGCAACTTCGTCCGCATCGCCACGAATCTCTCCCTGAGCGCCGGAACCTACGCGGCCGACATCCCAGCCTTCAATCCTCTGCGCCTCTTCGCGGAAGGAATGGACGAGCAACGCGTCGAGCCCACCCCAGAGGTTGCGGATGCGGACGTGTCGGTCCTCAGGCGCGATCTCGCCTCGGTGGCCATCGCGGCGAGCGCCCCGTCCCTGACCGACGGCGACGTGCTTGCGATCCTGGAGGAGGAGCGACGGGTCTTCAACGATGCGGGGCGCCGGACCTCGGTGCCGATCCCCGCCCAGCAGATGCTGTCCCGGACCCTGCGGCAGCCGGAAGGGCTGGGGGACGCCCTGGGATATGCCCGTGTCGTGGACGCACCCTTCAGCACGATCGAGGTTCGCGTCGTGCCTGAGAACGTAACCGAGCTTCCCAAGATCGAGCAGAAGGCCATGGCGCCGCTCGTCGAGGAGCGCGAGGTGGTTCTCAAGAAAGGAGAGACCCTCGAGACGGTCCTGCGCAGCTACGGAGGCACCCCCGAGCAGATCGCCGCAATCACGACGGTTCTGGCCGCCCGGATCAAGGTCGAGGGTCTGACCGAGGGCCAGAGGCTGCGCATTCTCATCGCCCCCGGCCCCCGGCTCGGCGATCCCCGGCAGATCGTCCGGGTGATCACCCTGGGAGAGCGGGGTATCGAGGGAATCGCCGCAGCCAACGACCGCGGCGTCTTCGTGTCGGTCACGCCGCCGGCCGACGAGAGGAACCGCCAGGTTGCCGAAGCCTCGGAGGAGGAAGAAGAGGACGACGATCGGCGCGGCGTGCGGCTCTACGAGAGCCTCTACGAAACGGCGCTCAAGAACGAGCTGCCCCGCCAGACCGTGGACGAGCTGGTGCGCATCTTCGGCTACGACGTGGATTTTCAGCGCCGGGTCTCGCAGGGCGATTCCTTCGAGATTTTCTATGGCTCCGACGACGAGAACGGCACGCCCGAGGTCCTTTATGCCGCCCTGACGGTGGCCGGGGAAGCCCGCCGCGTCTACCGCTATCAGGGCGAGGACGGCACGGTCGACTTCTTCGACGAATCCGGGCGCTCCCTCAAGAAGTTCCTGATCCGCAAGCCCATCTCCGATGGCATTCTTCGCTCGGGTTTCGGATCGCGCTTCCATCCGATCCTGGGCTATTCGCGGCCGCATACGGGCATCGACTGGGCCAACAAGGTGGGCACCCCGATCCTGGCTGCCGGCAACGGCACCATCCGCTTCGCCGACTGGAAATCGGGTTACGGACGTCATATCGAGATCCAGCACGCGAACGGCTATGTGACGACCTATTCCCACATGTCGGGCTTTGCCAAGAACATGGCGTCCGGCATCAGGGTCCGGCAGGGTCAGGTCATCGGTTACCTGGGCAGCACGGGTCTGTCGACCGGCCCTCATCTCCACTACGAGGTGCTTATCAACGGCAGCTTCGTCGATCCTCTCAAGATCCGCCTGCCGCGCGGACGGGAGCTCGAGGGCCGCGGGCTGGTGGATTTCAAGCGCCAGCGTGAGCAGGTCGACGAACTGATGTCCCACAGCGTCGCCTCGGCCACTCTTTCCCAGCGGGCCGAGCTCCGATAGAGCCCCATGCTCGAGCTTTTCGGGATCGTCCTGCCGGTCTTCGGCCTGATCGGCATCGGCTATGTCGCGCGCCAGACGGGCCTCATTTCCGAGCGGGCCGGCGAAGGCCTGTCCGAATTCGTCTTCACCCTGTCCCTGCCGTGCCTGATCTTCCGGACCCTCGTACGCGCCGAGATCCCGGACGTTCAGCCCTGGGGCTACTGGATCTCCTATTTCGTCGGGGTTGCCGTCGTCTGGCTCCTGGCCACGGTGATCGGGCGGCGCTTCTTCGGGATCAAGGGGATTTCTGGCGTCGTCGCCGGCTTCTCGGCCGGCCAGGCGAACACCGTCTTCGTCGGCGTTCCGATAATCCTCAAGGCCTACGGGGACGAGGGCGCGGTTCCGCTCTTCCTCCTGATCGCCGTCCATCTGCCCGTCACGATGACCCTGGCGACGGTCCTGGCCGAGGGACGCCAGGCTTCGCCGGCCCTCGTCCTGCGCCGCCTCCTGACCCATCCCATCGTGGTCGGGATTCTGGCGGGCTCCGCCTGCCGCCCGATCGCCGCCCATGTGCCGGCTCCCGCCTGGCAGGTCATGGATCTCCTGGCGAGCGCGGCGGTTCCCTGCGCCCTCATCTCCATGGGCATCGCGCTGCGCCGCTATGGCCTCCAGACGGGCTGGAAGCTCCCGGCCGCGATCTCCTTCCTGAAGCTCGTGCTTCATCCCTTGATCGTGCTGGTGCTGGCCACAAAGGTGTTCGCCATGCCGCCGGTCTGGGCTGGCGTCGCGGTGCTCTTCGCCTCATGCCCGTCCGGGATCAACGCTTATCTCTTCGCGGAGCGGTACGGGGAAGGCGTTGCTCTCGCGTCGAGCGCCATCACCCTGTCGACGTTCCTCGCCTTGGGCACGACGCTCGTCTGGCTCTCCGTGCTCGGCGTGGGCTGAGGCGGACCTACGCCGGCGCATCGTGCGGAAAAGGCAGAGCCGGTTTTCGCTCACGCTGCTCTTCGGATCCCCGCTCAACGATGTTTTAGAAGCCGAGCCGCCGCCGGATTTCCTGCGGGGTCACGCCGTCGGCGCGCAGTTCCGACAGGGCTTGCGATTGCCGGCTCTTGGCCAGCTTGTCCCCGGTGGGATCGCGCACCAGTCCATGGTGGTGATAGAGGGGCGTCGGCAATGCGAGCAGAGCCTGAAGCAGCACGTGGAGATCGGTCGCGGCTTCGAGATCCTGCCCGCGCACCACATGGGTGACGCCCTGGAGGGCATCGTCCACCACCACGGAGAGATGATAGCTCGTCGGGGTTTCCTTGCGCACGATCACTGTGTCGCCCCAGCGCCAGGGAATCGCCGCGACTGTCTCCTCGTGGTCGTCCCGGTCGAACCGCCCGAAAGCATGCGGCCCCGGCAGGAGCCTCTGGGCCGCCGCCCTGTCGAGGCGCCAGGCCTGGGGCTCGCCGGCTGCGATCCGGCGCTCGGCCTCTGCGGCGGGCAGGTCCCGGCAGGTGCCCGGATAAAGCGGCGCGTCGTCCGGATCTCGCGGCCAGTCCCGGCCGCTCTCCGCCTCCCGGCAGGCGACGGCCTGCATGATGTCCTTGCGGCTGCAGAAGCAGGGATACGCGACGCCCCTCAACCTCAGGAAGGCGGCTCGATAATCCGCGAAATGTTCGGACTGGCGCCGCACCGGCGTCTCCCATTGCAGACCGAGCCAGGCAAGATCCTCATAGATGGCTGCCTCGAAGTCGGGCCGGCATCGTGTGATATCGATATCCTCGATGCGCAGGAGGAGGCGGCCGCCGAATCGGCGGGCGAAATCGGCATTGAGCAGCGCCGAATAGGCATGGCCCAGGTGAAGCCGCCCGTTCGGGCTCGGAGCGAATCGGAAAACGGGCTTCGTCACGGGAGCCTGCAGGACGAGAAGGAACACGAAGGAATGACCACCCTCCTCGAAACGGATGCGGTTCTCAAGAGGGGCTTGGGCGAACTGGTACGGGCGGATCCCGTCATGGCAAAGCTGGCCGCCAGCGGGGTCACGCCGCTCCTGCGCAAAAGGCCGCCCGGCTTCGAGGGCCTGGCCTGGATCGTCGTCGGCCAGCAGGTTTCGACCGCCAGCGCCACCGCCATCTGGACCCGCCTCAGGCAGATCCTCGAACCTCCGGGGCCGGACGTTCTTCTCCGCCTTTCCGACGAGGATCTCCGCGCGGCCGGATTGTCGGCCGGAAAGGTCCGGACCCTGCGGGCCCTGGCGACGGAGATCGTGGCGGGCCGGCTTCCCCTCGACGAGTTGCAGGATCGTCCGGCCGGGGAGGCTCACGATCTCCTGACACGAGTGAAGGGGATCGGGCCCTGGACGGCGGACGTCTACCTGCTCTTCTGCCTTGGCCATCCGGACGCTTTTCCAAGCGGGGATCTGGCCGTGCAGGAAGCGGCCCGCCTCGCATACGGGCTCGAAGCGCGGCCGGACGCCAGAACCCTGACCGCCCTGGCCGAGCGATGGCGTCCATGGCGGGGGGTGGCGGCCAAGATGCTCTGGGCCTACTACCGCATGGTCAAATCCCGGGAGGGCGCTCCCGCCTGACCGGGACGTCGGCCGCCTCAGCCTCCCCTCCCCTGAAGGCCACTAGGCCCGTGCGGCCGTGAGGGCTGCGTGGGCGCCGGACCGGAGCATGGCGATGTCGTTGCCGATGGACACCATATGAAACCCCTTGGCGGACAGCTCCGCCGCGCGGGCTCCAGACTGCGTATAGATGGCGGCTACCTTGTTGGCCGCCTTTGCCCGGGCGAGCACATGATCCAGGGCCTTCTCGACTTCGGCCCCGGTGGGGTTGACGCCCGCCCCTCCGGCCAGGGCGATCGACAGGTCCGAGGGGCCGACGAAGACCCCGTCGATTCCAGGCACGGCCAGGATGTCGTCGACGATAGCCAAGGCCTCGCGGGTCTCCACCATGGCGAAGGCGACGGTCAGGTCGTTGGCCCTCTGCAGGTAATCCCCCGGCTCCATCCCGGTCAGCGGGAGGGCCCCATAGGCGCCCCAGCTGCGCTCGCCCATGGGCGGGAACTTCATGAAGCCGGCGAAGCGCCTTGCATCCTCGACGGAGTTGATCATCGGGGCGATCGCTCCCATCCCGCCGGCGTCGAGGAAACGCGAGGCTGTGGCGAAATCTCCCACGGGGAGACGGACCAGGGCCGGCTTCCCGGCAGCGGCGACCAGGGGCACGGCCTGGAGCGCGGCGGTGAAATCGATGGCGCCGTGCTGCATGTCCAGGACGACGGCATCGAACGCCTCCCGGGCCAGGATGCCGGCCACGGAAGGATCCGGCAGGCCGCACCATGCCGTCAGAAGGGAAGAGCCGGCTTTCAGCCGCTCGGGGAACGAAGGGTGGGTCGGCATGATGCCCCTCTGCTGCAACGGTTCTTCGGCGCCGGCCGGAGCCAGCGGTCGCCTGACGGGCATCAGCGCCCCGCTTTGATCTCTTCGACGGCCTGAGCCATCAACTGGCCAAGCTTGGCCCTGAGGGCAGTCTCGTCCAGCGGCTGCCCGGCAGCGCTCAGATCCTGATGCGCCTTGCGGATCACGTCCGCGTCCCCGGGCTCGTGGAAATCGGCCAGGACGATGCTCCTGGCATAGGCCTCCGCCTCGGCGCCGGACTTGCCCAGACGCTCGGCTACCCAGAAGCCCAGGAGCTTGTTGCGACGCGCGGTCGCCTTGAAGCGGTTCTCCTCGTCAAGGGCGAACTGCTTCTCAAAGGCTTCCTCGCGGTCGTTGAACGTGGTCACGGGTCCTGTCCTCCTGGCTTTTCCTTATGCGATATAAGGGCGCACTCGCGCTGCCGCCAGACACACCCCATCTCTCCAACGGTGCTTTCATCAGGTTGCAGGATTGCAGCCTGTCTCCCCGCGTTGTGCTTGCCCGAGGGATCGGATAGGTTGCCCCTTCAAGCGGAGCGCCGGTGAAAAGCCGCGCGTCACGCCAGCCGCGGATCTAAAAAATGACCATCCCCAGGAGCCACGGCAAATGGATTTTCTCAAACCACGGTACACGCCTATGAATCGTCGCCGTCGCATCTATGAGGGCAAGGCGAAGGTCCTCTATGAGGGCCCGGAACCCGGAACGCTCATCCAGCACTTCAAGGATGACGCGACCGCCTTCAATGCCAAGAAGCATGAAGTGATCGACGGCAAGGGCGTGCTCAACAACCGGATCTCGGAATACCTGTTCCAGCATCTGAACGATATCGGCATCCCGACCCACTTCATCCGCCGCCTGAACATGCGCGAGCAGCTGATTCGCGAGGTGGAGATCATCCCGCTCGAGGTGGTGGTGCGGAACGTGGCCGCCGGCTCACTGGCGACCCGCCTCGGCATCGAGGAGGGCACGCAGCTGCCCCGTTCGATCATCGAATTCTATTACAAGAACGACGCCCTCAACGACCCGATCGTGTCCGAGGAGCACATCACGGCCTTCGGCTGGGCCTCTCCCCAGGAGATCGACGACATCATGGCGCTGGCCATCCGGGTCAACGACTTCCTGTCCGGTCTCTTCCTCGGCGTCGGCATCCGCCTCGTCGACTTCAAGCTGGAGACGGGCCGCCTCTGGGAGGGCGAGATGATGCGCATCGTCGTGGCCGACGAGATCTCGCCGGATTCGTGCCGCCTCTGGGACATCAAGTCCAAGGACAAGCTCGACAAGGACCGGTTCCGCCGGGACATGGGCGGGCTGGTCGAGGCCTATACGGAGGTCGCTCGCCGGCTCGGCATCCTGTCCGAGAACGAGAACCCGGTCACGGGCGGCCCGCGCCTCGTGCAGTAAGGTCCGCGTGCCTGCCATCGTCCAAAGCCCGGCCGCCGCGCCGGGCTTTTTCATTGGCCGCCGGAGGGCACGGCACGCCTTCAGGGCAATGGCTTCCGTTGCACGGGTCCCGAGGGAGAGCGCGGTGCTTTTCCGATTGGGATGGTCCGGCACTGATCCTCTCCCCGTCGTCGCCGGCCCTTTGGCGGTGATCGCGATGCGGTGAGGCGGGGTGGGCCCGCCCCGATCCCCTCTCCCGGTCATCACCGGGCGTGTCCCGGTGATCCCGCTTGTTTGAGGTGCGGCGCTCTTCCGGATCGGGATGGCCGGCACAGGGCCGGCCATGACGTGAGAGGTTGGTGGGACGGGGGAGCGTC